>JBHIXQ010000199.1:0-292 GCA_041984705.1 Leptonemataceae bacterium
TGCAAAAGGATGCAGTTCTCTGCCCGGATGGCCATCTAAGCATTTTCGCTCCATCCTTTGCAGGAACCATCAGCCTTATCGCTGCCACCGATCCAGCCGTGCGGGATGGAATAGATGCCATCTGTGCACTGGGCTCATTTGCCAGCGCTCCCAACGTAATAGAAAGACTGTTTGTGGATTCGGATGTGGATGAATACGGCCGGTTGATTCTGCTATTGAACTATCTGCATCTGTCCATCGGTCGGAACCCTTCGCTGGAAAAAGCCATTCAGCTGGCCATCGAAGATAGCTA
>JBHIXQ010000199.1:302-5366 GCA_041984705.1 Leptonemataceae bacterium
GCCTATCTGCGGAGAATGGATCCCGAGATCCGAATCCTATTTGAGTCTATTCGCTCCAGCGATACGGTGCGAAGATTTCACTGGAATGTAATCGAAAACAGGGGGCGAAACCTGGGTCAGAATCCAGACGATCTGAGCGCAACAAATGCAAGTGTAATTCAAAACCTGAAAGCGGCGGTGGCCCTCATTCATGGAAAAGAGGATAAAGTAGTGCCTGCATCGGAATCCAGACAGTTGCATCGCATGCTAAAAAATTCGGGAAAGGAAGTCAGGCTAACCATCACTCCTCTGCTTTCCCATGGGGATCAAAACAGTGTGCTCGGTTCGCTGCATCATGTTCCTGGACTCATCGCAGGCTTTGGCTTTTTCTTCAAGAAGGCAAAGCGCGTACTATCCCCTGCCTGATACTGCGAAACCGATCGCTTCATCCGTTCAGTAGCTCCATTGTAATTTGAAGCGCTACGTCCAGGACCAGGCAAGAGTAACTGGATGAGCTCATTGTCTGCTAGATGCCGGCTCCGGTTTCCCGATCCGCATCGCTCTGGAATCGTTCCAGACCATGGCCGCAGAATTTACAGTACTCTGCGTCTGCATCGTGTCCTTCCTTTGCACAGGCCGGACAGTGAATGGCCTGTCTGCCTGCATTCTGTGCCTGTGCCAGCTCCACCGAAACAATGCCAGTGGGAACAGCCAGGATAGCATACCCCATGATCATGATAATGCTTGCAATGGTCTGACCCAGCGGTGTGGCCGGTGAGATGTCTCCGTAGCCAACGGTGGTCATGGTTACTATGGCCCAGTAAATACTTCTGGGAATACTGGTGAATCCTGATGCTTCTCCTTCTACGAGATAAAGGATGGTCCCTGAAATTATGGCTGCATTGATTATGGTAATTAGAAATACAATAATCTTTGGCATGGACGATCGCATCGCATTGTAGAGCAGGTTTGCCTCGCCCATGAAGCGAAAAAGCTTGAGTATACGAAAGATTCGAAGCAACCTGAGGCCTCGAATGACGATCAAATACTGTGAGCCTGCCATAAAGAGAGCCAGATATGTTGGTAGTAGAGCAAGAAGATCTACTATTCCAAAGAAACTAAAGATGTAATGCCGGGGATTTCGAAGAGCAAGGATTCGAGCCACGTACTCAACGGTAAAGATTGCAGTTAGCACCCACTCAATAATCCTGGTGGTGGCATACAATTCGGGGTCCAGCCCGGTCACACTTTCAAGACTGACAACGCAAATGCTGAGTAGAATAATCCCTATTAGAATCAGATCGAAGGCCTTTCCTGAAGGCGTGTTGGAAAGGAAGATAATCTCATAGAGCTTGCTTCTCCAGCTGACCTGATGGGATTCTTCTTTCATGGTGGTTCGTAAAGATTTGCCTGCGATCTGCTTATACGTACAGTATGAATTCAAAAGAGCGCTGCTATGGCGCGCTGGGCGCCACAGCGGGCAGTCAGAAACAACGATTATTTCTTACTTTCTGCGCTCATCGTAAAGCCGCAGCGCTCGACTGGCTTCTTCTGCATCCACTCCTCCCATAACATATTCGGAGGCAGGAGCCTGAGATCGGGCCGTCTTTCCATCTGTAAAGGTGACTTCGTAACTTCTAAATCTGGTGGAGTCCCATCCCGGGAGTTCGCTTTCCTTGATTTCCACATCGCCCCAGGCACCGGATTTGATTTCCCCTTCAAGCTCCGAAATAACGATGTTTTCTTCCAGTGCATCCTTGCCCGCCGACTTATCGTTGAAGATCTTGTTGCCGGACGCGTCCAGCGCAAAGAAATTGATGGTAGCTTTGCTTATAGTTTTTCCTGAAATATTTAGAACGGAAAAACGTCGTACACCATCCACGCTTTCCTCGCCCAGGATAGCAATGGAATGTCCTTTCAGCCGGGCTTCTGCCAGAAAAAGGGCCGTGCGAGTGGCTGTTTCCGAAGGGGGAGTAACTTCCCCGGTTTCGCTTCCGCCATTCAGTACCGGTAAATAGGCACATTGTGCCATAAGGATGAGCGTAACAAAAACTGTTATAATTCGGTTCATGTATACAAAGAGCGCCCCGGGGATGCTTTTGTAAACAATTTCATTTCCCGGGCCCAATGGCGGGTTCTGACGGTTCTGGCTGAGAATACACTTTGCCCGAAATGCGAAGAATGAACTTCAGAATGCCTGAACGATCCAGTAGAGGATTCAGCCAGCCGGAGGTAATACAATAGTTGGTCAGATGCGGGGCTCTGTGATGAAGCTCATGGTGCGACGGAGAAAGTATAAGTCCGGATTTTTGTAGCAAACGGATGAAAGGAGAAGGAGTTTCCTGATGCGCCCATTTGTGGATTTGATTCGTCAGAAAAATGAATACCAGCGTGGAATTTACAGCTGCTCCCAGAAGAAATGCGATTCGGGGAGAAAACCAGGAGTATATATAGTGAACTCCAAGAAGTACAGGAATGCAAATCAGACAGTTGTTACCGTTGGTCTCCAGAAAGCCATGCCTGGTAATTCCTTTCGGATCTACGTGATGATCCCTGAAAGGATGGATGAGTGCCGGTCCCAGCACGGGAGTGCTTTCGCTGCCATAGTTGTCCGCCAGGAAATGCACGATACCGGAAAGTAAATCTGCGGCCAGATAGGCGAAAACAATGATCAGGCCGCAATAGAGCAACAGCAATGGAGCCGGATTGGCCTCCCATGAGTCCAGCATTCGAATTGCAAGCCATACACTGAGGGTCAGATAACCCAGAATGGAAAAAGCATCCAGAATTCTGAGATACTTCATGCGTACCCTCCCAGCCCGAGAATTTCCACGGGCTCGCGACGACCTCGAACCTGCACCGAGCCCAGATCCGTAAGTCTGAATCGGTGAGCCAATTCCAGAGCGCTGGCTGCCTCTCTGGATACAATGGCCACGCAGCGATGCTGCTGTGTTAGCTTTTCCAGTCGCGACGCCACGTTTACAGAATCTGAAATCACAGTACCGTCAATGCGCTTCTGTTCTCCGACCAGTCCCAGGATGCATCGACCGGTATGAATTCCTACTCCTACTTCAATGGGTCGGTAATTCCTCTGATTGCGAAAAGCATTGTACGCAACCAGATTTTCCTGCATATCTATGGCTGCAGAAAGGGCTGCATCGGTTCCATCCGGAAACAGTGCCATAAAACCATCGCCAAGATACTTATCTATGAAGCCACCATGCTTGCGAATTACTGGTCCCACTCTTTTATAATAGGAATTGATAAAGGCAAAGTTCTCTGTAGGAGTCATGGATTCAGAAAGAGTAGTGAACTCTCGAATATCGGTGAACATCACTGCGATCTTATCCAGAGCCACCTGATCTCCCAGGGACGTTTGAGTAATATCTTCCTGGCCCAGAAGTTGAAGGAAACCTGCGGGCACAAATCTACGGATGGATTCGTTTGTACGGGCCAGTTCCTGGTTCAACCGCACGAACCGATTGGCAAGCACACCTGCGATGCCCAGAATGAATACTGCCAGGCCGATTGGCGTTAACGTGGGTAGATTGGTAAGAGCATGGGATTGCAGTACATCCAGAATCATGGAGACCAGAAGTGCAATGAATCCAAGAATCATCAGCCGTGCATCGCGCTTTTTCAGATTGGTCGTAAGAATTGCAAAGCAGGCCATCACGAAAGGAATCCAGGACGGCTGAACCAATCTCTGATTCCATAATTCCCAGTCTGTGGCCCGGTTCGAAAGCAGGATCAGAATCCATGCGATTACCGGAATCAGGATTAATGCAGTCAGCCCAATCCGTGTCCAGCGAAAGGCTCTGTGCGTCGGGCGAAAGAAGGAATCCAGAAAAAAGTAGAAAGTAGGAACCATTCCCATCAGAGAAGCATACTGCGCCTTCTTCATAGTGGAGAAGTCCAATGGAAGCTCAAACTTCAGCTGTGTGCGAAAGAAATGATAGATTACAAGAAAAACCAGAAACAGGCCAAAGTACAGATACTCCCTCTCCACTCTTCGCCTGGCGAAAAGAAACAGGAAATAGAGAGCCATTACCAGGTATGCTGAAAGAAGTGCGATCTGGCCAATCATCTCCAGGTAGTATTTTCTCCAGACCAGGTTGGATGGCCCTGCTTCCAGCTGCCCGCGATAGATTCCCAGTTCATCGTTGTTCTGGTTTCTGACCTGAACCAGAAGTTCATGGGGCCCGGGTCCCTGGCTTACCGGGAGATCATAAATGCGTATTCTGTCATAGGCCTGAGGTAACGGTGCATCCCAATCGCCTGTGGAGGCCAGTGGCTTTCCGTTAAAATACACCTGATCTCGATCGCTAATTTCGCCCAAACGAATACTGTATTGAATATTCTTTTCCGGTAATGCCAGTCTGAACCGGTAATAGGCAGAGGAACTGCTGTTTCCAATACCTGAGTGAATCAGATCCCCTGGAACTTTGATGGATTGCCAGGACGAAATACCGTCCGGGTATCTCTTTTCCAGAGTGGCTTCTGCAACGTCCACTGTATCCGGTGCAGGACTGATGCTATCCGGAGCCACGCGCCAGAGCGGGCTTTCCGCATTCAATCCTGTCTTTCCCGAGAAAAGCGAAATCAGCACTGCTGCTACAAGAAGTATGTAATTTCGTCGAACCAAGGCCGGGACTCGACTATATAGAAGCGAACCACGAGTTATCCTGCAAGCACAATGGCAGAATTTTGAATGAAAGTTAGTGCTGCCGCTTTGAGTTTTCAGGGCAGTTCTTCCGGACCAGGTTTTTTTTGATTTCCGGCGGATTGAGCTCAGGTTATTGAAAAAGCTGGATTGGATGATCCCGGAAACGACAGAAAGCGAAGCAGGATTGAAACGCTTTCGGCAGAATGCGTTTTTTTGTCCAGGCATGAGACTCTGGTCTTCTTCAGCCTTCTGGCATTTCAGAAGGCTGAAGAAAGATCAAAGTCCTATTTTTCGTCCAGGGCGGCCACGCCAGGAAGAGTCTTTCCTTCCAGTAGCTCCAGGGATGCACCACCACCGGTGGATACATGGGACACCTTATCTTCAAGGTTGGCCTTTTCTACGGCGGCTGCTGAATCTCC
>JBHIXQ010000200.1:0-5365 GCA_041984705.1 Leptonemataceae bacterium
TGAACTACCTTTGAATCGAATGATAGTGGATGCATTCTTTCTGGGTTCCGGTGGCACCCTTCTGGCAGCCGAAATGGCGCTCCAACACCGGCTGGGCATGAACCTGGCTGGCGGTTTCCATCATGCATTTGCCGATCATGCAGAAGGCTTTTGCTATCTGAACGATGTAGCCATTGCTATTCGAGTTTTGCAGAAACAGAAAAGGATTCGTAAAGCTCTGGTCATAGACCTGGACGTTCATCAGGGCAATGGAACAGCTCGAATTTTCAGGAGCTCTCGCTCTGTGTTTACCTTTTCCATCCACGAAGAAAAAAACTATCCACCCAAGGAAAAAGGCTCCTTGAACATTGGCCTGGAAAGCGGAACCAGCGATGAGAAGTATCTGCAGACACTTGCCGATAGTCTGAAGCAGATAAAGTCCCGCTTCAAACCAGACCTTGTAGCCTATGTGGCAGGGGTGGATCCTTACGAAAATGATCGACTGGGAGGATTGTCTGTCAGTAAAGAGGGCCTGGCCACCAGAGATAGGATGGTGCGGGATGCTTTTTCCGATATTCCAATGTTTGCCGTTCTGGCCGGAGGTTATGCCATCAATACCCAGGATACAATTGATCTGCACGTTCAAACCTGTGAGGTTCTGGCAGGACTTCGCTAATGGGATTATTTGGTGATTCAGATAAAGCCAGCCGTAGGGAGGGCGGTTCGGATAAAGAAATCGAACTGCCCAATCTGGAGCCACTGGATATTGAAGAGGATCTGCATGGCGGACCCTTGATCAAGAATCCAGATGGTGAGGTTCGCATATTTGGAAAGTTTTCGGAGATCGAGATCCGGGAGCTAATGGAATGGTCCGGCATCTTCGCTGAGCTGAAAGAGAAAGGCTATTCCGATCCTCTTCTGGAACTTCATTATCTTTCCGATCTGGATCAAAGAATCTTCGTAAAAGATCCTGAATCCGATATGGTGCTCATCCATATTCGCCTGAAGGTTTCCTACTTTCGATTCAGGTTGCATCCTGGAGCTCCTCAAAAGAAGCTACTTTACATCGACTGGCTCTTGACCCAGCACCCAAGAAGTAAAAACATTCGCCCGGATCGATTGTTCCCCGGACAGAACGCTCCTGGGCTGGGGATATTTTCGCAGATCAGCGACTTCATTACGAACCTGGCCCTGGGAGTGGGTGCAAGGGGAGCCTTTAATATTCCGGAGTACTTTCATGATGCACTTTTGTTTCACCGTGAATTTCGCTTCTATGACCCAGCCACCGAGGCCTTCTTTCGCGGTTTGATTCGCGACCTTCGCAGGCACGGTGCCCGGGAAATCTCCAGAGCACTTTCCGAAGGTAGAGTGAGAGATGGAAATGCCGAACCTGTACGCTGGGTTCCAGGGGAAATGATATCGATTCTTGATCCAGAGCTGGAAGAGATCATCTGGTCCAAGGATTACTTTACTCGTGTGGTTCGCCAGCTGAAGAGAATTGAATTTATGATTATTCCTCAAGAGCAGATGCCTCCGGAAGAAAAAAGTCCGGGCGCGGAATAGACTGTGCTGAGTCGCATCAGAAAATCTCGGTCAGGATTTTAATTTTCCTGGAACTCTGTTGGAGCTCTATTTCGTGCGGATGGCGCCCGGCACTCTAGGTTAGCGGCCGGGAATGGAAACGGATTCAAAGCAGCTCTGATTTCTTCCGCTTTCCTTTGCCTGATACAGTAATTTGTCTGCCCGGGCATAAAAATCAGCCAGCTTTTCTCCCGGGATGTAGCGAGTAGCACCAATAGAAAGAGTGAACTGAATCGGTTCCGGATCCCATTCAATCTCCAGTTGTTCCACAGATTTGCGCAGTTCTTCTGAAATTTCGCGATACCGGGAAGCGAATTCGTTTCGCATCAGTATCATGAATTCTTCGCCTCCGGTTCTTGCTGCGGTAACTCCATCGGTTTCCATACTTTTTAATTCTGCGGCCAGGACTTCCAGAACCCGGTCTCCGGCCTGATGTCCCAGGGAATCATTGATCTGTTTGAATAGATCCAGATCCATCTGTAAGATGGCAGGGGGAGTCTTATCCCGGACGGCACTTTCCAGAACGGCGAAGAATCTCCGTCGATTGAAGAGTCCGGTAAGAGGATCGGTGGTGGCCAGGAGATTCAATCGGGCTTCATACCGGAACTTGAATATCGCAGCAGACAGGGCAGGGACCAGTAGCTGTAAAATCCTGCGTTCTCTGGACTTAAAGCGACTGGCCTTTCTGAGTATTAGCACCAGGCCTCGCCGATTTTTTTCATAAAGTACCGAAGCGGCCAGGCATCCTTTGTATTCTCCGGGTTCGATTCCGGGCACAAGCTGGGGCAACGCATCCATCCTGCGAATTAAAAGTGCTCCTTCCTTTCGCAGGGCTGGATCAAATTCCCAGGGATCCACAGAGTTTACCTGACCCACCAGGTCCTTCAGTGTCCCTTCTACAAAGGCAATCCGCGATCCAGAGTCTTCCTCTGTAATCATCAAGCAATCGTCGGCTTCTATCAGTTCCAGGGCCCCTCTTAAAGCCCGATGGATGGTTTCTTCCGGGCCCGGAACTCGCAGCAGATCCATAAGTAGTGAGTTGATACTTCGGTTGATTTCCAGGGCATTTCGCAGTCGATTCTGATTTCTGTGTTCCCGGTGCATGTCCTGGAGCACTACCAGTACCTGACCGGATTCGCTTTGAATGGGAATGCAATGAATATCCAGAACGGACTGGGCCAGGCTTACAGGCCCCACATGAATGCTCTTTCCCTGTTCCAGGGCCCGGCTCCAGGGAGCGTGCTCCTGAGGCCTTCGCCGATTCGCACGATCTCTGGACTGAGACCATACCCTGTTTAGATTTGTATACCCGGAAGATGACAGATCCAGTAGCTTTCGTCCGGCCGGATTGCATTTTAGAATATTGCCCTTTATGTCCAGAAGCAGAATTCCAAACGGGATCAGGTTCTGAAGTTGAACCATAGAAGGAAGCTCCTCTTCCTTTTTCCAGATCATTAATATGCGGTACTGATCACCGGGAAGAACGCTGGCCAGTAAGGAGCAGCCCACAACCGGGGAGTGAAATACAAATGCAGACACTTCATCTGACTCCAGAGAAGTGTGTAACCATTGCTCGGGAATGGCAGGCAGCAATTCCTTCAATGACCTGGACTCCGGCTTCTTGTTCCCGATCAGGCTACGAAACATGGAATTGCTATGATACACAATTCCATCCCGGTCCAGGAGAACAGCTGCCTCTTCCAGGGAGTTGAGCAACTGGCGGTGATTTTCGGCCCGATCAGCCATGCAACAGTAGATTGGCTCCCAGGGATTAGGTAAAGAAAAATAAATGACACAGTCCACTCCGCCCGTCCTCTGGAACATCATGGCAGAAGAAGTTAAGCTGGCAGTGATCGGTGGGTCCGGTCTCTATGAAATGGAAGATATGAAGGTGGAGCGGGAGGTGCAACCGGATACTCCCTGGGGCAAACCATCGGATAGCATTATTGTGGGCAACCTTGATGGAATCCTGGTAGCTTTTCTTGCTCGCCATGGGAAGGGACACTTTCTCAATCCATCGGAAATACCGGTAAGGGCCAATATTGCAGCCCTGAAATCCATGGGAGTTGAGCATATTCTTAGCTTCTCGGCCGTGGGATCATTGCGCGAAGAGATAGCACCGGAGCATTTTGTCCTGCCTTCGCAGATCATCGATCGAACAAAGGGTATAAGACCATCCACTTTTTTCGAAGAAGGCGCTGTGGCTCATGCCATGTTTGGCGATCCTTTCAGCGAAAGCATCGCGAAGATCGTTGAGAAGCATGCGCCCGCAGCTCTGGATGTACCTTTACATAAACATAAGACCCTGGTTTGCATGGAAGGTCCTGCCTTTTCTACCCGTGCAGAGTCCGTAATGTACAGAAGCTGGGGTGCAGATATCATCAACATGAGCGTTCTTCCGGAAGCGAAGCTGGCCCGGGAAGCAGAGATCAACTACCAGATGGTATGTATGTCCACAGACTACGATTCCTGGCGCGAAGAAGAGGATAGTGTATCTGTAGAGGAAATCCTGGGCTATTTGAAATCCAATGCGAATCGCGCGAAAAAGCTTGCCCGAGCCTGCATCCCGGATCTGGCAAAGCTGGAGAATCCTACCACAGGCACAATGCAGCATGGCATCATCACAGCTCCCGATAAGAGAGGAGCTCAGGCCATGAAAAAACTAAAATTTCTTTTTCCTGGACTGAGCTAAATGAATGCTGGCCGAACCCTGGCCGCACTGATGCTGCCGGCCTGTTTGCTTTCCACTCCTTTGCTGGCGCAAACGGTGGGTAGCCCGTCGTCTCTGGAAGAAAAGAAGCCTGCGCCCAGGGATCCCCGCTATACAGCGCCTCTGGTGCCTCCCTATTTGCGTGATCTGGAAACCGATGATGCTACTCAGTTGCTTCTGGATCCGGAATCGGTGCGGGAGCAAAGCGAAAGCTATACAGATGTAGAAGAAAGGCGAAGAGAAGAGATTCGCACCATGAATCGCCTGGAAATGGAAGGGGATCGTAAGTATCTGGAGGATCGCTATCTCCAGCAATACGGAATGGATTCCTACGACTATCGCTATACTTACTCGGAAACCTACAAAGAGGATGGCTGGCGGAGGGTACAGATTACATTTTTTTTATCCCTGCCTATCACAGCCGGATTTAGCTATGGAGCCATGAGCCTGGCCAAGCAGTCCTCCGGCGAATCCAACAAATTCACAGGGCCCCAGACAGCCGCTCTGGCCGGTCTTTCCATCCTTTTTTCTGGACTCATCTCCTGGTATGACTATGAGAACTGGACGGACTGGAAAAAAGAAAATGAGCTTAGTTATCTTATTCCACGTCGCACAGCAACGGATCGCCAGGTCTCATCCTCGGCATCCGGCCACTCATCGGGTCACAATGGACAGTTTCATCCATTGTGGATCGCTCCTGCATATTCCGGTAATGGGACTGCACGTCCAGGATTTGGCGAATCCAGAGATTATGGTAGCGCCGGTATGGGATATAGCTGGAGGTTTTGATGTCTGAGACGTCTGCATTGATTACAAAGACTCATGATGTGGAAGGCGGGCATGGAAAGATCTTCGAGATCATGATGAATCGTCCGGAGCTTCACAATGCGGTAAACGGAGCCATGTCGAGTCTGTTTCTGGAAGCCTGGAAACGATTCCGCGATGATGATTCCCTGGGGGTCTGTATTCTACATGGTGCAGGTAACAAATCATTCTGCGCTGGAGCTGACCTTACGGCTCTGGAAACCCTGGTGGATGTAAATGCCAGTCCCGATCAAAAAGCGAACTATCCGAAAACGGATCCAGGTCCTCTGG
>JBHIXQ010000201.1:0-5351 GCA_041984705.1 Leptonemataceae bacterium
TCCCGGTGGACGATCCCGGAGCCCCGGAATGGACCAGGCTTTTTTTCAGTCGGCTTTCTTGGATGCACGGAGAAATGAAACAGGATAATGTTAAAGTAATTACTCTATTCGCTCCTTACAGCGATATGATGCCTGTGCGAGACAATCCGGATCCCATGGATCTATGGGTTTCGCAGTTACAGAAGATCCATGAGAATCGAGCCTATATCGTGGACATGCGAGATGCCCTGGATGGACCTGAAAATGCTTCGTATTTCTATGACATACTACACCTGAACAAATACGGTTCCAGGGAATTTACTTACCTTCTGGCGGAGAGGCTGAGAGAACTCAAGCCAGTGATTCTGGGCCAGCAGAACTGAGATGCGATTTACCACACTTACCTTTCTGCTTTTTTTCGTTATTGTCTATCTGACCTACTGGAGCATGCGAGGCAGAAGCCGGCTATGGCTTCTGGGCGGTGCCTCCATTGTATTCTACGGTGCCTGGTCCCCTGGATTTCTAATCCACTTTGTAGCAATAGTTCTCTTAAACTTTACATTCACTCGGCTGATACGTCATTCCACGGAGCGAAAGAAGCTCTATCTTGCTCTCGCCCTGATTCTGAATTTCAGCAATCTCTTTCTGCTAAAGTACTTCTATTTCTTTCTGCAAATACTGTTCGATGTCACCGGACTTCCTGCCTTTCAGGAGGCCCACTTTAACCGGGAACTGTATGACTGGGTCGGCGAAACATCCATTGTACTGCCTCTGGCCATAAGCTTTTATACATTTCAAATTAGCGCCTATCTGATCGATGAATACAGAGGTCAGATCCCGGCAGAGCATGGATTCATAGAGTTCTTCGTATTTATCCTATTCTTTCCGCAGCTCGTGGCCGGACCCATCATGCGCCATGGAGATTTCTTTCCTCAGCTGGATCGTGATCAAATGAAGCCTGCCTTTCTGGTTCGTGGTATGGCACTTATCCAGATTGGCCTTATCAAGAAAGTGGCCATGGCAGATAATATTGCCGCAGTGGTCCGGCCTGTATTTGCCAATCCAGAGGCTTACGATGGATGGACCAATTTCCTGGCCACCATGGGATTTGCAGTCCAGGTTTACTGCGATTTCTCGGGCTATACGGATCTGGCCCGGGGCTTTGGCTACATGTTTGGCCTGAAGCTTCCCGAGAACTTCTTTGGACCCTACCTGGCGCCCACTGTCCGGGAGCTCTGGCAAAGATGGCATGCAACTCTATCCACGTGGATGCGAGACTATCTCTACATTCCTCTGGGTGGCTCAAGAACATCACGTGCCCGGGCAGACTTCAACCTGGTGCTAACATTCACTCTCAGCGGTCTGTGGCATGGCGCCAACTATACATACATCCTCTGGGGTTTCATGCATGGAGTGGCCCTGATTCTGGAAAGATATCTCACCCCTGCCGGTCGATGGGTGCGGAAGCATTTCGCAGATGCCCAGGATCAGGTGCCTGCCTACTATCGATATGGTACTGTAACTCTCAAAACATCGTTTGTATTTTTCCTCTTTTTGATGGGCATCGTATTCTTCAATGCACCGGATATTCAGAGAAGCTGGCAGATGTTTGTGCAGATATTTACTCTGGCAGAAGATGGCAAAGGCACCAATATAGAAATGATTCTGGGACTGCTTGTTGTTACCATGGGGCTCAACTGGTACCAATACAAACCGGGTCGATTGAAATGGCTGGAGCAGCGAGAGTATCTTTGCTACGGACTGCTTCTCATCACTGGGATCCTGGTTATCTGGGTTCTGGGTCTTTATGCACCGGGTAGCGGTGACTTTATCTATTTTCAGTTCTAGGCAGGAGGTGATAGTATGGAATGGAAAAAGCGTCCTTTTTTAGTCTGGCCTCTCATCCTGATTGCCATCGCATTTTGCCTGGACAAGGTCATTCTGCTCCCTTCCGTACGGGAAATCGTTATTCCCTGGGATAAAATCGAGCCACTGATTTACGAAAGCCGAGTGGATCTCCTGGAAGAATTGAAACAGGATCTTCCGGAGCTAAGAAAGAAAGGACTGAGACCTGGTATTATTCTGGGTTCCTCCCGTTCGGCAGAATTCTCCAACGAAGTAATCGCAAAGTACATACCCGGAACAGAGAGCTATAATTTCTCCACACCCATGGGCTCGCCTCTGTTCCATTATTACTACCTGGATCGCATCCTGGAATCCGGCATTCGGCCGGCCTATGTGATGCTGGAACTGGACCCTCTGCTTTTAAGCGACAAATCCATGCATTATACCCTGGCCTACTCGCTGGATGCCGAATTTGTACTGCAGCACCTGGATCTGGACCGGGATGATCCATTCTTTGTCTATGACACAAAGGATGCAGGTCTTAGCTTCGATGAAGCGGAAATATTCTTTCTCAAGCGAGCTTTTGCAATGTATCGCTTTCCGGTAGATATCTCCGAAATTCGCGAAAACCTGGATGAAGTAACCTACATTGATAAGGGACAGGTCATCGTAAGACCAAAGTATGATTTTCGCGAAGAAATGCGAAAGCTCACGCTCACCGCTATTAAAGAAAAGAACGGCGGCATTCCCAACCCTATCTTCTTTCAAATCGATGCAGCTCGTATGGAAGAGGATGCTCAATCGGTATTCGACCTGCATTTTTCCAATCCGAAGCCCGCCCTTACCCAGGTGCAATTCTTCAAGCTGGCCCTGAAGAGGCTGCGTGAAGAAAAGATCCCGGTAATGGTTTACTGGCCCATTGTGTCCCCGGCCCTTCAGCAAAAGCTGGATAAACTCGAGATCGATGGACCGGACGGCGAAGAAGGCTTGCTGGGATTTCATCGCAGAGGAATGAAGCAGGTCATCGCAAAACAGGTGGAACAGGGCGGTGAAATTTATCTGGCAGGCCCGGAAATGTGGGCACCTCTCAAATGCAGAGCTTTTGTAGATTCAACCCACATCAGCGGGGCCTGTTTCGATGAGTTGAGCTCCCTGATCTTCAAACCTCTGGCAAAGTTGGTAGAGCGGGACAGTGAAAGCTTAGATCCCGAGCCCGGCGTAAAGCCGAATTAGAATACCCGTGAGCGTCCGCCCTTTGCATTCGCGGCGATGACCGGACGGTATAGCAACATTTGATTTATTTGGACCGAGTGCTCTTTTAACCGAAAGCGCGAACCTGGATACTGGTTACCCGCTCGTTGCCGGCTGCTACATCGGAAACGATTACCACCGGGTCCCCGGCCATTACCCTGTTTCGCTGTCTCAGCTTTTCCAGTGCTGATTGAATGGTCTTTTCTGGATCGCTGGAAAAATCCATGAGAAAGGGGACTACAGCTCGCACAGACCAGAGCTTTCGCCTGGTGGAAGACATGTTGGTAAAGGCATAGATAATAGAACTACGGGGACGAAAGCTGGCCACCTGACGGGCAAAGATACCTCGCCTGGTAATAACCAGAATGGCCGGTGCATGAATGGAGTCTGCCAGCTGTACTGCCGAACGGGCTAGCTCTTCGCGGGTATCCAGGGGCACTCTATGCGCGGCAAATCCAATGCCTGGCTCCTTTTCCATACGACGAGCGATTCGATCCAGCATCTGAACACACTTTACAGGATATTTTCCTGTGGCGGTCTCCCCGGAAAGCATGACACAGTCCGCCTGCTCGTAGATGGCATTGGCCACATCGGTAGCTTCTGCACGAGTAGGCATGGGGTTTTCAATCATGGACTCCAGCAAGTGAGTGGCTACAATTACCGGTTTGCCTGCCAGAACGCATGCCTGAACCATCTGTCTCTGCACAATGGGCAGCTCTTCAATATCGATCTCTACACCCAGATCGCCTCGCGCAATCATTACCCCATCGCATACGTTTAGAATCTCTCGAAAATTCTCAATGCCTTCCTGGTTTTCGATCTTGGCAATAATCTGAGCATGCCCGTCCAGATCTTCTATGATCTGACGGGCTTCCAGTACATCCTCTGCTCTACGGGCGAAGGACAGGGCCACAAAGTCCAGATCGTTCTCCACAGCAAAGCGAATGTCCTTCTTGTCTTTTTCTGTAATGGATGGCAGATTCACTCGAACGCCAGGCAGGTTAATGTGTTTTCTGGAACCCAGTTGACCGCCTTCCAGTACACGGCATTTCAATCGACCTTCTTCTATGGAAAGAACTTCCAGATTGATCAATCCGTTATCTACGGTGATTCGGTCTCCCGGACTCAAGTCCCGGGCCATATCGCGATAGTTTACATGAACCGTATGTTCTTCTGCATCTGTGGCCGGAGTAACGGTGAAGGTAAAGATATCCCCCACATTCATGTTCAGGCTTTCCGGCAGTTCCCCGGTGCGAATCTCAGGCCCCTGGAGATCCATCAAAATGGCCACTGGATGATTCAGCTTTTTGTTTAGATTCTTGATCTGACGAATTACCTGGCCGTGGCTTTCATGATCCCCATGAGACATGTTCAAACGAGCCACATTCATACCGGCTCTGGCAAGCCTGGCCATGGTTTCGGAGCTGGCTGTGGCCGGACCGATAGTACAGATGATTTTGGTTAAGCGAAAATCCCTTCGGGAAGACATGGATTACCTGGATCGAGCAAAGATACGTCCAAAAAAGTCTTCTTTGGCTGTAGCAACATCAAATTTTTCTTGATTGGGCATAGATGCCTGTCTCTGCTTATCGGCTTCATCCATAGCTTCTTTGTACAGCTTTCTGCCATGTCTTTGAATGTATTTCTTGGATATTAGAATGGGCCAGACATACTTGGGATCATCGTTTCGAATTCGAAAGGAGTAGATTTCCTTTCTACCGTGCTTTTTTAGAAACATTACCAGACTGTCTTCGTCGAAGTCCTTCAGCTGCTCCAGTACATGAGTCCGATTCGGAAGCTCTTTTCTGTCCCAGGCTTCATCCAGGATTTTGCCAATTCGTTCGATGTTCTGCTTTACCTGCTCTTCCAGTTCCATCCGCTCTTTGGACTTTTCTACATCCTGCTGCATCAATGCCTGGGGATCATCAGCAGAAGCGGTTTCTACTTTTCGATTGGATTTAGCTTCCTTCTGCGTATCCTTCTGCTCTTCGTCCCCTTTCAGTCGCTCTTCCACCAGTTCCTTCTGTTTTCTTCTGGCTTCCGATTTCTGAATTCTAAGCTTTTCCTGTTCGAATTCCTTTCTGAGCTGATTCTTTAGCTGCGCCATTTCATGCTTTTTGAGCTTGCGACCGCCAAATAGAGAACGCCACATCCGACGAAACCAGGGAAGCATTTTGAATAGAGAACGCTGTTCCAGGCCTTCAAAGGATTTCAGTCTTTCCCCATCCAGAAACCTCTCCACGCCCATTTCGGAGAGGATGTGAACCTCCAGGTCC
>JBHIXQ010000202.1:0-5351 GCA_041984705.1 Leptonemataceae bacterium
CTGCCATCCGCTCTTCCAGAATTTCCCTGGAAGGCACCGGTTCACTCTGATGCGAGGCCAGAGCACCGTATCGACTTTCCAGCGGGCGACTGTGAAAATACTCCTCGGATTCAGAAGCACTCACCCTTTTGGTCAGTCCCTGAACTCTAACCTGTCTTTCCTGACCTTTCCAGAAGAAACACAGTCCGGCCCGATTGTTGGCTTCCAGATCCATTCCTTTCTTGGAGTCGTAGTTTGTAAAAAAAACAAAACCGTCTGCTCTCAGGTCCTTTAAAAGAACGATTCGGACATCGGGTTGCCCCCGTCCGTCCACGGTGGCCAGACTCATAGCGTTTGCATCATCCTCCTGCTCCCTGGCCTCCTCAAACCAGGAACGGAAGAGAGCAAAAGGATCCATTCCTGTAGTGGATTCTTCCAGAACTCTTTTTTCGTATTCTCTTCTAAGATCTTTCATATCAAATTTGTACTGGGCCCGGGCAAAACTTGGCCTGTGGATATCAAAAGGCAACTATTTCCTTTTAATGCCGTAGCATTGCCTGCCAGAGATCCGGAATTCTGTCCCTGGCTTCCTTCCGGCCGGCTTCAAAGATCTCATCATGCCGACCGAAGTCAAAGAGATCAAAAGGGCCAATATCCGGATTCATTATGAAGTCAAAGTCTTCCAGTCTGAATCTTAGCAACTCCCGACCTTCCACTGCGATGGACCGCGTAATTATAGAAAGTACCGGAGGCCGACTGAAATAGTCCATCACACCGCGGACACCTTCGGAAAAGTCTACCCTGGTCTGACTGGAGCGATCATCTTCCATGGGCGTTACATTTACACCCACCACCCAACTAAATCCACAACATCTTAAAACATCCCCTGGAAGGTTGTTCAGAATTCCTCCATCCACCAGTGTATAGGGAGGCATCTGTACCGGAGGAAAGACGCCGGGAATGCTGACACTGGCTCGAAGGGCCATGGAAATATAGCCGCTTTCAAAAATCAGACTTTCGCCTGAATTCAAGTCCGTGCTATTGCAATAGAATGGAATCTGTAGATCCTCGAATTGCAGGTCCCCAAATACATCCATCAATACATCGTTCAACCGGTCCCCTTTAAAGAAGCTAACAACAGGAACACCTTTGTCCAGTATTGCATCGGAATCGGGCACACTCTTTCGAAGCAGATGCTGAACCTCCCGGGCCGAAATACCCGCTGCATGCGCTGCTCCAATAACGGCACCCATGGAAGTACCGGAAATTCCGTCGAATTCCAGACCTTCCTGCTCCAGCACTTCCAGAATACCTGCATGGGCATAGGCCCGGGCACCGCCTCCACCAAAGCACAGTCCCCTCAAGGTACCGCTGAGCTTTCGCGCCAGTCGATGCATACCCGGTGCATCTGGTTGCAGTACCCTGTTTTCGTGCAGAAACAGTCGAATTCGATTCTGTTTTAAAGGCACAGAACGGTCGGGGTTTCGCTCTCGCTTTCGCAGGGCCGTGTGGTTCTCTTCTGTGATGGATACAAGCTTTTCGAAGAAGTCAGGCAATAGACTGGAATGCCATTTGCGATAATCCATCCATCTGGGCCCTGCCGCCATGCCCGCATCCCGGGCGCATCCAATCAGATCGCTGCTTCTATAGAGTTCTGCCAGCATGCGATCCGGACGGCCTGTGTGCCGTCCAACATGCACCAGAACCAGGGAATAGAACTTTCGCATCAACCCCAGCAGAGCTGCAATGGAATGCGCTGCCTTATTTCGTGCAGACGATTCCAGATTCATGAGCGGTCGTGCATCGATATGATCGTATCCACCCGACCGTGGATGCGAAAGCGAGCGAAGCCATTCGAAAAGCTCCACCGGACGATCCAGAAGATCCATGCGATCCGCAAGAGATTTTGATTCTTCTGAATCGGAATCCAGGTCGAAATAGGCCTCCAGTCCCGGAGGAAAGGATCTGTCGGAGCTCAGTTCCTGAGGAGAACTGAGCTCCAGAAGAAGTACCGGTCCATGGTTTTCCTGTACCAGCACTTCAGAAAGCACATGGGCCAGTAGATGGCCCCTGGCAGGATCGTCAGGATAGGCCAGCATATGTAGCCTGGCTGGCTCCAGGTGTTCAGCCGGATCCATGGTTCTGTGAAATCTTCGAGATAGGATTCTTACCAGTCCGGTCAGGGCCTCGGGCTCCTCTTCGATCAAGCTTGCCCATGATTCTTGGTCGATTCGGACCAGTTGCGAATCCAGCACTGCCTGGGCCCTGGCACCATGGCGTTCCCCTGCCAGGAAGCTCACTTCACCGAGAACGCTACCTCTTCCATGGATTCCGATGAGTCGCGCGCTTCCGTCGCTTTCTCGGTGATACCGGTGTACCTCTCCATGCCGCACTATGTAGAAACAATCAGCAATTTCCCCCTCTTCGTACACCATTCGGCCTCTTTTATACTCTACCATCTTGATGGACTTAAGAAACCGCCGCACCGCTGGCCGATCAGGAACCAGCGATCTAAGGAGCGGATTCTGCAGCATAAATCGCTGCATGTTGAGTCTTTGGTGTTTTTCCTGATCCGGCCGCATTTTTTAGTTCCAATTCTATCTGCATTTCCCTTTCTGGAAACATGAAATTTGAGACGTCCTCCTCCGAGCATCGGCCGAAGGAGGAATGCGGCATATACGGAATCTATGGCTGTCCGGAGGCCTCGAATTTCACGTACCTCGGCCTCTACTCACTTCAGCACCGCGGCCAGGAAAGCGCGGGGATTGTAACTACGGACGGCGAAAGACTCTACCGCTATGCCGGTATGGGACAGGTAGCCCAGGTCTTTGAAAAAGACAAACTTTCTCAGCTTACAGGTAGCGCGGCCATCGGGCATAACCGTTACTCCACAACTGGAGCTTCCTTTCTAAGAAATGCACAGCCCATCCGAGTAGAATCGAACCTGGGAGCATTCTCTCTTGCTCACAATGGAAACCTGGTAAACTCCTGGTCTCTGCGGGCAGACCTGGAAAAGAAAGGATCCATCTTTCAAACCACTATCGATTCTGAAGTAATTGTTCATTTGATGGCTCGCAGCGGCCACACAGACTTTCTGGATGCTCTCTGCGATGCTCTGCGGACCATATCCGGAGCCTACAGCTTATTGATTCTTACCAGAGATGCACTGTATGCCATTCGAGATCCCAACGGTTTCAGACCGCTGGTTATGGGACACCGTCCGGATGGCTCCATTGTATTTGCATCAGAGACATGTGCATTCGATATCACCGATGCGAAATACGATAGAGACGTAGAACCCGGTGAAGTCATCCGAGTGGATCATACGGGAGTAACATCCTTTTTTCCTTTCGAACAAAAGCAGGAATCACTCTGTATTTTTGAAAATATCTATTTCGCACGGCCTGATTCTACTATCTTCAATCAAAGCGTATATGAAGTGCGCAAGAATCTGGGTGCCATTCTAGCTCGAGAATATCCAGCAGAGGCAGATTGCGTCGTAAGTGTTCCGGATTCCTCTACAGTGGCAGCCCTGGGTTATGCAGAAGAAAGCGGACTTCCTTTTACCATTGGATTGATTCGCTCGCATTACATCGGTAGAACCTTTATTGAGCCGGAACAGAAGATTCGGGACTTTGGAGCAAGGATCAAATACAACGTAGTGGAATCCGCCATTCGAGGAAAGCGGGTGGTGCTCATCGATGATTCAATTATGAGAGGAACCACAGCTCGCAAGCTAATCAAGATGCTCCGTCGCGCTCAGGCAAAAGAAATCCATCTTCGCATATCAGCGCCTCCGACCCAGTTTCCATGCTTCTACGGAATCGATATTCCCACTCGCACAGAACTCATCGCCTCATCCCATTCGGTGGAAGAGATTACAAAGTACCTGGGAGTGGATTCGCTGGGCTATCTGACTCTAGAAGGGGCTCACAAAGCCATGAAGATTGCCCGACCGGATCAGAACTGGTGCGATGCATGCTTCTCCGGAAACTATCCTCTGGCACTGCAAGACAGCGAAGTCAAGGGAAACCAGAAGGATCTATTCACTGAGTACATGCTGGAAGAAAGCCGATAATACGCTTCCTGGCGAATTCGGCGCTTCGCCATCCTCTGATCTCCTGCCACGCAATCTAGCCTCCGTATAACTATTGAATCACAAAATATTGATCCGAGTAATCATGTGTATCTGCCTCTTCGGATGCATCGCTGGAGGGCTCCATTTGCAGAGCTTTTTTTCCATCGCATTCCAGCATGAAGAAGGTATCCTTTCTGGACAGCTGATATATCTCTTCTTTAACCTGGGTAGCTTCACAATTGGGAAACTTTGCGGTGGATACCCGATTGACGGCTCGTTTGAAGTTAACCAGCACCTTGCCGTCTTTCAATGTGTAACTCCCTTTTAATATTTGCTCGTAGGTACTGCCGCAGGCTTCACCTGGCATACCATATTCCAGAAGCCCTGAATCTACCATCTGTACTTCATCGCCATCGAAGGAAATGGAAACAGAGTATTCGGAATGAGTGCTTCCGGTACACCCCAGGCCCAGAGAGAACTCCAGGCCTTCCGGATCAAAGGAAGCTGGTTTAAGTCTTTTTGGATGTAACTCCAGCTCTTCGCTTCCTTCATCGATTCCATCCATATCATCCTCAGCATCCGCATCGCCCTCGTCGGTGGCGGACGAATGCAACTCCAGTCTGGACGGATCCAATAGCATAAAGCCCTGCTTATTCTTCCAGGTAATCTCATACCAGTATTTGTCCGAACCTTCGTCCTGGCTTCCTTTACTCAAGATCTCCACAAGCTGTCCGGCGGGCACGGTGCCCAGACGATCCGAGGACCGGTCCGGTTTGGAATACAGAGATGTATCGCTTACCATCCGTACCAGTTTCAATTCCTGGTCAGAACAGGCTCCGCAGTGGACGAAAAGGGCCATCAAAAGGATCGAGATAAATGCGAACATCTTTCGATCTGGCACCGTATTTCTGGAAAGACGTTCCCCGGAATGGCGCTGGGACCTGCTGCTAAAGTCATTGTATTCATAGCTGGTTTCGCGGTTTTTCACTTTACCCATAATTGATTGAATGGCTCCCTGTATCTGATGTACACTCAAGCTTTTCATTTTTTCAGGCAAGTCATTTCCCGACTCTTTGTTGTCGCCCTACTTTCAGTGGTGGCAACCGGTTGCTGCGTAGTGCCTCTCGGCGGCGGCTCCTTTCCATCGCTTTCGGAAGATTACGAAGAGAAGGTTCTGTCCGGAGAGGGAAAAGACAAAATCCTTATAGTACCCATTGAAGGAGTGATTACCGATGAAGAAACCGCCGGCTTCTTTGGTCCTTCTGAAGAAAGCATGGTCGCCCAGGTAGTGAGT
>JBHIXQ010000203.1:0-5348 GCA_041984705.1 Leptonemataceae bacterium
CCGTTTTAGGTCTGTGGAAGCTCCGTAAGAATGCACCCAATGCACCTTACAAGGTTCCATTCTTTCCCATTACTCCCCTATTTTTCCTGGCTGTAACGCTACTGATTATGATCGCCAGTGCTGTGGATGAATGGTTGAACGCTCTTATCGCGCTCGGGGCGATAGGGGTGGGTGCAATAATCTATTTCATATGGCAGACGGTTCATCAGAAACAGGAGGATTCCTGATGGTTCCCTCAGTTGCCATTACCTGAATATCCGGAAAGGACTGCAGGGAGTGATCTGTAGGAGCGGGGCCATCAGGTTCAGGTCTGGACTGCTTCGAGCTGAAGAAGGATAATTTCTAGCCGCTGCAGGTTGGCACCGCGGTTTTCGCCGCGCTATTTTGAGCCATATCCGTATCGGTAGCCCTGGCCTTTTGAGGTACCCGGCCACTAGAGATATCCATAGGAACGTAGCTGATCTTCAAGAAAACCTCTGGCTTCCGGTGACTCGATCATGTCCAGTTGAATGAGCAGAGGATTGTTTCTGGATGCTTGATACTTCAGAGTCAGGAAGGGGCAGGCTTTTTGCTCCAGTCGAACAAAGCTACTGATATCATTTGTGGTAACCCGGTTCTTCGAAGTGTCCAGGTTCAGACGATACCCACCGCTGATTGGCTCCACTGTATCGAATGCTCCATGCACCAGACGGGCGCACCTTTTGTACTCATCTTTCTGTTCCTCTGTAAAGCCTTCAAAATTCGCATCCATTTTAGTTAACCCTGCCTCTGCCTGGGATTATACACAGGTACGATGGCTCTGTCTGCACGAAAAAGGATTGAAATTCTCCGGATACGAATTTCATACTATCCGTTCCCACGGGCCTGCAGGCCAAATCACAGGAGGATATGATGTCACAAAGAGCGAATGAAATGCTTTCGGATTACAGCCAGGATGATTTTACAGTAAAGCTGCTGTCCAGCCTGGACAACATTGTGCCGGGCTCTCCGGGTTTTAAGTTTTATAATAGTTTCGAAGACGGCGTGAAGGCCTACGTGCCGGATGCCAGTCCTGAAGTGATTGCAAAGGCACGGGAAATTGCTGAGTCCGAGGAAATGCAGGATGCCCTGAAAGTTATGGGCTATATCGATACCAGCGACAAAGTGATAGCTGGCTATGCAGGAATCAAGAATGTGCTGAGCCTTTTTGGCGGAGGCGGTGGCGCGAAGAAGCGTACGTTTGAATCAGACCCTCAGCAGGCCCTGGATGCAGGGGTCAAGGCTCTGGCTATCGCCTACGCTGTGTACAAGCTTATTCCTGGCGGCATCTCCGAAAAGGTATCTGAGTTTAAGAACCTGGATTCGGGCAAAGAAATGGCCATCTATTTCGCCTCCATTGAGGTAGCCCTTCCATTCCTGGATAACGCTGTTGAAGGCGGCGCCGGATTGATTCAGAAGCTAATGAATTCTAATAGCGGTATTACAGATAAATTCGGTTCTCTGGCCGGCGGCGGGGCTGCTCAGGCATCGGAAATGCTGAATTCCCTGGCCGGACCTCTGGACTCCTACATCGGAGTGGCCAAAGACCATGCAGGAACTATCGCAGACAAAGTTAAGTCCTATTTACCGGCTGCAGCCAACGTTGCCGATTCTGCTACCGGCGCTGTTGCTACCGGAGCAGACCTTTTGCCGGTCTGGACATTCCTGGGTGCAAGGCTGGTAACAGAAGTAGCGGCCCGCCGCGCGGCCGCAGGCTGATATAAGCGCTTTTCCCGTTATGCCCGGGAAATCTTCATGGAGCGATATCGCTACCAGGCGGTATTGAACATGCAGATTTCTCCGGGTAAGTTGCCTACGCTTTCCATCGAATTGCGCAATGCGAAATCGATGGAAGGATGAGAAAGAGCGGCTGGAGCAATGAGCCGCCCTCCATGACCAGATTATTTCATTATGGTCCCCTCGCAGGGGACGATTCCCATATGTGCGATTCGCGCCGAATACAGATGAATTCTAGCCGATAATCAAAGCCAGGGGCCGGAATGAGCCAGATTACAGGAGAGAGAAGCCATGCCAGATGTTACCATGAAAGATGTGCTGCTACTGGTGCTGGGCGTATTCTTTATCCTGAACGGCTTGAACCATCTGATCAACACCCAGGTCTATAAGAAATATGCCGCAAAACGAGGACTGATGCATCCTGCCTTTATGGTGCGAATCAGTGCCATCGTGCTGATTCTCGGCGGAACCAGCCTGGTGTTGCGTCAATGGATGGTGTGGGGCCTGGCCGGTCTGGCGATCTTTTTGATTCTGGCTTCGGTGATGGTGCATCGATTCTGGGAAGAGAAGGATCGGGATTCCAGACTTTCGGAAGGCATGCACCTGGCAAAGAACCTGCTGATTCTTACAGAGCTTGCCTACATCTATTCCAGTCTTTAAAATCTGTTCCGGGCTCCTACAAAGTCTGAGCCTCAATACAATGCCAGGCAGGCTTCCGTTGTTGTCCCCCTGTTATGATTGCAGGAGCCGAGTATACCGGGCGGGGGTTCTGCAATTGACGAAGGAGCCCTGCATCGAGAAATTAACAATATGGATATTCAAGTAGAAGGTATGAGCTGTCAGCACTGCGTAAAAAGTGTTACCGAGGCAGTGCATTCAGTTAAGAGCGATGCCAGCGTTGATATCAACCTGGATTCCGGTCTCGTGCGAATAGAGAACGCCGATGACTCTCAAAGAACGGCCATTCAGGCAGCCATTGAGGAGCAGGGTTACGATATCAAGTCTGCCTGAAACAAATTTGTGGATTCGATTCGTTCAGGATTCCCGGGATTTGAAAAAAAAATCTCGGTCGCTGTCCTAATTTGAATTGAATTTTTTTCGGCTATGTCCGTGGCTCAGCCATGCGCAGTGCTCGCCTTATTGTAGCCATGACCTTGTTTTTCGTAATCCCGGTTCTTTTCGCGGAGAAAAACCCACCGGGTCCCAGGATTACCGAGAAGCCGACGGAGAAACCTGATCCTCAAAAGTGCGGTTGCAGAAGTGAGTATTATGCAGCAGAAGAAGCTCGAGGGCGAGTAGTGGAATGTATTGGCTGGGTGAAGCGTGATTATCCTGGTCGTTACAATGCGGACAACCTGGATTTCTTCTATCGCGAATGCTTTGCCGGCTACATCACTGCAGTCAATACTGTGGTGACCTGTGAAAAAAAATGTTCCGGGCGCAAAGCCTGTCTGGATGAGTTTAAAACCAGAAAAGAGGATATGGACCGGGCGGTGGACGCAGCACTGGAGAATCCTTTTGCCACGGAACTAAAGAATCACCTGGCGCAGAAGTTATCTGCCCTGAATCGCATGTGTCTGTCCAAATGACGGAGATAGCGCGCATGCATTATGGCCATCTGGATAGCCGGGCTACATCGACTGCGAAAACTCAATAGAATACATTTGCCAGAGTGCAGAATCCCCGGGTAATTCAAGAGCCAGGAGTTTCACTCCGTAACCGACAATTGGTGGGTAGACGGAATGATTCAGTCCCCGGACTCCCGGGCCAGGCTCAGGGAAATGAGGCTTTCCGGAATCTCCATGGGAATGTTGAATTCAATTCCGGTGAAAACATAGGGCGTCTGTTCAATCTTGCGAAGAGAAAACCATACAGTTTTTCCCTGAAATGGAAATTCCAGGCGGATACCTTTGCCCATTACTTTTCCGCTCACCATCTGTTTGGCCTGCATGGCCGGTTGATCCACCGGTAATACTACACACAGACCATGCTCGGAAATATTCTGAAGGTATCCTGTTACATTTCCATCCAGTTCTACAGTAAACTGGGCAAGGTCTTTTGGAGCTCTTCACTCACTTCTTCGGTCCGAGGCATCCACAGCCCGATTCTATTCAGGACGAAACATCTTTCAATCTAAAATCTCCAGATTCCAGATCCGGGAAATCAGCCGGAGGGAAAGCAGGCAGATGGGAATGTGTCTACAGATGGGAAAAAGCTTAACTCATGGATTCAGTATTCGCAGAATCATCTCCGGCAGATCCGAAGGTTCCTTTGCAATGAAATCTGGCTTATCTCCCGGCTCCTCCCTATAGTAGCCATAGGCTGCCCAGATGGAACGAATACCGGCCGATGCAGCAGCTTTCATATCGCCGCCTGAATCTCCAACCATGACACATCGGCTCTGTATCTTCTCTGGAGGAAGTCCAGAGCGAATAGCAATTTCTTGCATGCCAGTTTTTAAGGGCAGAGCGGAGGGCTTGCTTTCTGGAAGTGTATCGCCACCATAGATTATAGTAAACAGATCCAGGATTTGCAATTTCTCCAGAAGCAATCGTGATAGTTTCTCAGGTTTGTTAGTGTACAGTCCCAGGATATAGCTTCGGGAAAGCTTCCGAAGAGCATCCTCCATACCGGGATAGCATCTGGTATTTTCCACGATTCGCTGACTGTATTCCTGGAAGTAAAGATCCGCCAGATAATCCAGGATCGATGATTCATCCGCCTGCGGCAGTCCTGTGATGTCCGGCCGCTCCAGAGCTTCTGGTATGCACTGCCGGTAGAGGTAATCCATCCCCTTCATTACAAAGGGGAAAAGTGAGTCTGTTTCTTTTTCCGGGAGGCCCAGGTTTTTGCGCACGGCATTGGCGGAGCCGGCCATATCCAGCCGGCTATCCTCAATCGTTCCGTCCAGGTCCAGAAATACCAGACCTGAAAATTCCATTCGCTCGGCTTCAGGCATTCCCCTTGTATTGACCGGCAGTCTTTAGTTGCTCCACGCTTCCCTGTGCATTGCCATGCTCGGTAACGCTTCGTTTGCCATCCCTGGAGCCTTTGTAGGCTGTGAATGGCCTCGGATTATGGGAGCGAACTTCGTGGGGGATACCGGCGGGGACTATCAGAATGTCCCCGGCTTCGATAGTAACCGGGCCATCTTCAAAGTGAAAAGTGATCACTCCATCCACGGCACCTCGGATTTCATCGTAATCATGGCTGTGCATACTGCGCTCAAACCATGGCTCACAGGTCTGCAAATCGTAGACCTGAAATCCGAAGCCCTCCAGCTCCCTGGAAACCGATTCTTCCGTGGGAGCTTCTTTATGGGGCCACTTGTAAACTTTAACTTCAGCTGGCATATTGGCTTGCCTTTGAAATCTTAGAAGTCGTGGGGACGCAGAGTGGATCTCTTGTTGTCCTTGGTTCTCTGGACTGCGGCATCGATAATGGCATATACCTTCTTGTTCAATTCTTCCACAGCATCTGCCGAAACCATGCAGCCTTGAGATTTGATATAGGCGCGGGTTTTGCTGGCCACAACCAACTGTTCTTTTTCTTCAGACATGAGGTTCTCCTTTTTCGTTTACAGGGTAGACCAC
>JBHIXQ010000204.1:0-5285 GCA_041984705.1 Leptonemataceae bacterium
CTGAGAACCGTATCTACAAAAAATCGAAGCCTTTTTCCCAGTGCTTCACTTTCCGCCTTTAAAAGTATCAAGGGCTTTCTGGAAGGGTCATAGGGCAACATTCGAGTTCTGCCTGCGCTTTCTGGCAGGTTTACATAAACCCTGTTCAGATTCTGTCTGAGTCGAATAAGGGCGGATTCTCGCCCGGTATTCCATCGAAAGCTAACCTGAATAATGGAAACTCCTCGTTCGCTTCGGGATCTTATGGAGTCCAGTCCATCGGTACCCGCGATAGCTTTTTCCAGAGGTACAGTAACCATATCCTCCACCTGGGTGGGAGCCATGCCCGGACATCGAGTAATGAGATAGACGCGGGGAACTTCCAGTTCAGGAAGCAGGGCCACATTGAGCCGATGATAACCGACAAATCCAACCAGGATGAGAAATCCTGTGATCATAATTACAGCGATGGGTCTTTGAAGAATCAGACGAAGCATCGAATTCTGTGATTAGAAGGAAAGGTATCGGCGAAATCGTTCTGACAATCGATTGCCATCAGAGTCCTCCGCCCGGTCGCTGATCTGCAACGCATAAACCGGAGAGGATTCATAACCGGCGGGGGTCCAGGCAGCCAGCAGCAGGATTTCATTTCCTTCAGAGCCGCGTTGAAGTCTGTGAACCTGAAGACTGGAATTACCGGTATCGATTACCGGAACAAATGACATTGCTTCGTAAAGAGTTGCCAGGTTCATATCTCTGGAAAAAAGGATGCGAAGTACAATCGCTCTTTCCAGGCCCGGACCTTCGTCAAGATCGGCAACATGAGCGGTATCTACAATGCCATAGTCCGGAAGTTGTGGCTCCGGGAAATATTGCTCAATGGGACTGGCTCCATCTACATCCCCCGGGAGGTCTACTCTGGCCTGTTGAATAATTTCAACTTGAGGCGATATCGAATCATCAGCATCTGTAAAGAATGGAAAGATGGCTGGCGATTCCATTGAATTGCCCGAAGTGTCCGTGGCTCCACCGGACAGTGTCAGTTCATAATGTGTTTCGCCTTGCAGTTCCTGGTCTGCCTCAAGAATCAGCGTAGTGGGGGACTCCCAGGTTCTTCTTAAATCGGTGGACGGAGAAAGACCTATGCTGTTTTCGGTGGCCGGCTTTGACATAGCCTCGGTGAATTCAAAAACAATGGAATCGCTCTTGCTGATGTTCGAGCGAACAATACCTTCAGAAAGTATCTTCCCTCCCATGGTAATGCTTTCCAGCCCGGGACCCTGAAAATCCGAGCCCGCGACGAAGGCGATTTTCCTGGAGCTCTGAAGTTGATTTCCACTGAGATCCTCAATGGAGGTGGCCAGAGATATGGTGTAGGATTGTCCTCGAACAAAATCAGCCCTGGGATTAAGAACGACGGTGGAGCGGGAATCCTCGAACTCTATGGAAAAGCCTGCGGACGGACTAATCTGGATTCCCTGATGTAAACTTTGAATCGATATTGCTTCGGAGAAATGGAGTGAGATTTTAGAATCCGGCTCCACTCCTTGCGCTCCATCCACCGGATCTGATCCTGTAAGGCGAGGCGGCCGGGCATCCTCATTGGGAAAGAAGCTGGAGCGGTATTCCTGCTCCAGGTCAAGTCCGTCCAGAGATTCGGCTGAGGTTGTAACTCTTAGCAGATGCATTCCGGATTCTAGTTTACTGTCCGGAAAGAACTCCAATCGTCGGCGGCCCTGCCAGACAAAGGCTCCCTGAATTTCCCCTCTGGTTCCGGTAAGGGAAAAAGCCCGTTCGCACTGCGAAGTGTCCATGGGTTGGTCAAATAGAAGCCAGATGCCTCGGGAGGGATCCAGTCCCTTCAGGTTGTCTGGCGGATAGGCGGCAATGATTCGAGGCGAAGAACCGATGGCCGGCAGGATTGATTCCAGTAACTTCTCTTCCCGGCAGCCTGGAAGAAGGAGCAGGGATCCTGCAAGGAATGAAAATATGCATCCACGGATAACACCCGGCTGCCATACCGAGAGGATTGCAGGGCAGCCGCGGGCTTCGCAATTGGAAGAGAAGGGCCGGGTTGTCCGGAGAAACATCAGCCTTCCTCCGGACGAAAGTACACCACTTGGTCGGATTTCATCCAGGTAGATGAGTCTGCCTGGCTTTTCGTGCTCTTGATTCCGTTCCGCTGGCCCTTGATGCTAATTCTGTAGATGTTGGGATGCAAGCCCCGGACCACGAGACTTACTATGCGACCATCCTCTGGAAACTCTATGGATTCAATATAGACAGAACTGGAAAAAGCTCCGGCAATCTGATGCACCGTAATGTTTTCTGGCAGAGCCGTGGACTTTCGAATGCTGTGACTGAACTCTAGCTCGAACTCCGAGCTCCAGCCAGCTTCATGGGGTGCAGGTAATGGAAGTTCATTAATTTGATCCTCGCCAAACTCGAAAACTCTGGTCCGGGCCGGGTATACCTTACGAACTTCTTTGAGGGTTAAGAATCCTGAATTCAATTCTCCAGAGGAGTCATCTACTGTAAAGTCCAGAGTGAAGGGGGAGTCCAGGGTATTGCCGGATTGGTCCATGGCACCGGTTCCAACGCGTAATCGGTATTCCGTTTCTGGTTCCAGCGCCATGGAAGGGTCAACTTTAAGTTCTGTGAAGTTTTCGCTCCAGGAGAGCTCCACATTCACCGGTGGGCTGCCATTTCGCTCGCGCAATGTTACCGACTCCAGAGTCTTCTGGTAATGCATGGGTTCGTTGAATTTGATGGTGAAGGTGGAGTTTTTGAGTATTCCAGTTCTGCCCTCCATCAGGGAAACAGGGTTACCCGATGTATAAACATTCAAGACTTCCGGCGATTCAAAATCGTCCCCTACCTGAAAATTGCTGGAGTAGCGATTCGCAAGGGCAATTCCTTCGCGATCCCTGGCATCACTGGAAACGTTAATCTGATAACTGCGGCCCACTTCCAGAGATTTATAGGGCATGAACCTGAAGGATATGCTATCCTCTGACCACTGAATGAATCCTTCCATAGAAGGGTTGATGGAGAATGCCTTTTCTACGGAGCTTTCATCCATGGGGCGTGAAAAATTTATCTCAATCGCGGCTCCTAGAGGCACCCCGGTGGCGTTAGGAGCCGGAATGGAGGATTCGATTTCAGGTCCGTCCACCCTTGAGCCAGCGAAAAAAGACACATAGTATGGGAGTGCCAGGGTTTTCCCTTCCGTATCCGATGCATTCTTACTCAAAGTTAACTCATAGCTTTCGCCGGGCTGTAGCGGCCTGTCTAGATCATAATGGAGTCGATTGCCTTCCCAGCGAAAGGATCCGGATGCTCGAACAGTGCCAGAGAGAGAAAAGGAATCCTGGACGCTGCGTTTGTTCATGGGTCGGTCAAACTGCAGGTATACTTTCGTATCTGGTTTCACTCCCCCGGACCCAGGCCGCGGGCTGGAGTCAGTAACTTCGGGGCCCTCCCCTGGAGGGGTTAACAGGATACCTGGGATTTCTGCTGATTTCTTGCATGTAGCCGGCAGTAAGAGAACGCTCAGAATAAGAACCAGGATCTGCATCAGGGCCTGGCGGCTGAGTCGGCCATGATGCCGGAAACTCTGCGAAATTTTGCCGCGCATGTACGCAGCTTTTAATCGTTTCATATCTTCCTCCTCTGTTAGTCTATTGAGGAGGTGTGTTCTACTGGCATTCCGTCTCGCAGAAGTGCTGTATTGGATTCTACAACCAGGTCTCCTTCGTCCAGCCCTGATTCGACGCTGCACAGATCACCAAAGCGCTGCCCTACAGTTATCGTTTGTTGGTAAACATGACCGCGAAGGAAGGTGAATACCTCCTGTGTTGTTCCGGAAACGTCCCTGGATTCTGATGCAAGTAGGGCGCAGGGCAGTGCCAGAGAATTTCTCTTCAGTGCTGTTCTGATTTCAATTTCTGCATACATTCCTGGCGAAAGAGGATGTTCTGAATCGTTTCTAACCAGAACACTGATTTGAAATGATCTGGATTCAGGATCCACTAGAGGCGAAATCCTGTGTATTTTTCCCTCAAATTCTACATCGGGATAAACGTCCACAGTCACGAATGCTCTCTGGCCAACGTAAATTTCCGGTCGTTCAAGCTCCGAAATAGAGCCCTGGACCAGTAAGCGATCTATGCGAACGACAGAGAGAAAAGGCTTCCTGGCCTGTATTTCTTCCCCGGGTTCTTTACTTCTCGTGGCTATCACTCCTTTAATTGGGGATCGAATGGTGGCCTCCTCAAGCATTCTACTTGCTCTTTGCTGATTGGACCTGGCGGCCTTGAATTCTTGAAATGCAGCGTCGGCTTCCTTTCGCTCTGCATCTGTATTTAGATCGATCAAGGCCTCTTGCTGTTTTCTTGAATCGTCGGGCACCGGCTGATTCGCTTGCTTTAGATCTAGCTTGCGAAAGCCAATTTTTCGGTTCTCCAGATTCTGCAGGGTTTCATAGTAGCCGGTTAAAGAGGATATGTAACGGTGGTAGGATTCCTTCATCTCCAGACGAGAAAGCCCTCCCAGTTCATAGATTCGCTTCTTGTCGTTCAGAGCCTTTTGAGCCTGAAGTAATTTGGAGCGGGCCTCGATAATCCTGGACCTGGCGGTCTTCAGGGATTTCAGCTCCTTTTCTGTTTGTTTCCTGGACTCCTTTATCAGGGCTCTGGCCAGAAGCCAGCGAGCTCTGGCACTGGCCTGTTTGGCCCGGGCTCGTTCCAGAGATAGCTCCAGCTCCAGGGTTTCCAGGGTGGCTACTACTTCATTCCTGGTTACTGAATCCCCGGGCTGAACAACTATGTCCTCAATTGTACCCGGAAACGGAGAGGCAATGGCGGCTTTTTCCAGGTAGGCTACGGAGGCTCCCTTTCGCAGGGTTCTTTGAAGATCCTTACTTTCGATTTTCCTGGTTTTTACTGCAGGCTTCAGCACCTCTGTGGCCGGGCTCCTGTTGCAACCCTGGTCAAAACCGAATACAAAGATAAACAGGCAGATTTGAGCCAGTTGCAATAAGACACGTATCATTCAGGAGAGTCCGGATTTCGTAGAGCTTCGCGATATCGTTTCGCGCTCCGGGTGGTGGACAGGTAACTATAGTCCACAATGTTCAAAGAATCCAGAGGTAATCCAAGCTCGTATTCCATTCTGGCCACAAAGAGCAGCAATTCTTCCTGAACTCTTGCCAGCTCTTTTGTACTTTGATTCATTCGGAGTTCTTCTTCTCTGTATTCTTCCAGGGAGAGTTCGCCCTGTCTGTATCGAATGGCATCTACATTGAA
>JBHIXQ010000205.1:0-5261 GCA_041984705.1 Leptonemataceae bacterium
GAAGTAACTGAGATTACTCTTCTTCTCTTTCTATATACTTGCCTTTGCCCCTGGCTACGATCTTGCCAATCTCGTTTTCGATTTCAGCCCGGTTTTCAACCACACGACGGTTCTTTTTTACGAACCAGCCACGGAGATAAAGGTTTTCTCCAACCCTGGCAGGTTGCAGATAGCGGATAGTCAGTTCACCGGTGACGGTATCGAAGTTCATGGCATCGTTAATACGAGCCATTGTTTCATCTAATATTACAGATAGGATTCCTGGATGCACCTGATCCGGTTCACCCACAAACTTTTCGGGACAACGGTACTCACCGTATACGGTTTTAGTATCCTCGTCGAACGTTAACTTCAGCTGCAGGCCATCAGGGTTGTCGGTTCCAGAACCAAAACTGAGGCTTCCATTTCGACCGGACATGGCACTTAATTAAGTGATACTTCCTTTTTGTCAAGCATCTTTCGTCCATGATGATTGACCGGGTAGATGCCGAAAATATAGATAACCCGAGTTCCTTCCGGATAATGGCGGGTTCCCGAATCGATTCATGAAGCCCATTTCAACTGCATTGCCCCTTGTTGCACTTCTTCTTGGTTCCTGTTATGGAGCCTGTTCATCCGGTCCCCGGTATCCAGGGATGGAGGATTCGGTTCTAGATATTCGACACAGGGATGGGGATCGCATACGGATACTTTCTATTTCTGATTCGCATGTGCCGGACGAAGAAACCGAGGGAGATCTGCTACCCATACGTCGTCAGGGAAGAGTTCTGTCCGGTCTGGACATTATTGAAATCGATGATTTCCGAATGCTTCGAGGTAAGAGTTTCGCTCTACTTACCAACGCCACAGGTTTGAACAGAAATCTGGTGCCCGGACTTGATTTACTGGCTCGAGCAGGAGTGAAACCTTCCCTGATTCTTGAGCCTGAACACGGACTCTACAGTCATGAAGACCAGTACCTGCCGGGGGGCTTTCGTCAGGAATCCAGGTATGGGATTCGGCTACTAAGTTTGTACTCCTCGCAAAGAAAACCCATGGACTATCAGCTTCAGGGGTTGGAGGCCATTGTAGTTGATATTCAGAATCTACCGGTGCGCTGCTATACTTATATTTCTACTCTCACTTACCTCATGGAATCGGCAGAGGATAACGGTCTGGAGCTCATTATTCTGGATCGTCCGCATCCTTATGGTTTCTGGAAGGCCAGCGGACCCTATCTAAAGAGCGGATATGAGAGTTTTGTCAGCCTGGCGCCGGTGCCGTATCTCTATAGCATGACCATGGGGGAGTATGCTCTCTATATGGCTCAATCCCGATTCAGGAATCTTAGACTTTCAATAGTAAAGGTTAAGAATTACGAAAGAAATGATTCGGAGATATCGCTACAAAGAGCCTGGATCAATCCCTCTCCCAACATCCCTGATCTGGAAACGGCTCTGGTCTATGCCGGCGTGGTATTCTTTGAAGGCACAAACGTAAGTCTGGGTCGGGGCACCACCAGGCCGTTTGTCTATTCCGGCGCTCCATGGATGGATGCCGATGCCGTTCTGGCCGAGCTTCGCAGGCTTAAACTTCCCGGTGTTCGCTTCGCTCGCACTGTATTCACGCCCACCGCATCTCTCTACCGTGGCATTACATGCTACGGAATTCAGATCATTCCCGTTTCCTATGAATTTGATCCAATCCAGACCGGATTCGAGTATATGAAAATCTTGAATCGATTGCATCCGGAGTTTCGGTTTCAGATTCGCGGCTCCGGCCAGTACTTTACCGACCATTTATGGGGTGACTCTACATACAGGGAGGCCGTGCTGGAAGATGCAGAATTCAAGCAATTTCGTAGGACCTACGTACAGGATGGAATTCATTTCGAGCAATTAACAGAAGACATGAGATTGTACTGACAGGCATCCGGTCCGCTCCTCGGACCTGCCTGGATTACGTGTTGACCGGAATTCCGCAGTAGATCACAGTCTAACCCATAATGACTGATTCCGGAAGCGCGCGAAAGATATTTCAAAAGGTATCTTCTTCTCCCACCAGACCCCCAGCAGAAAAGCAGGAAGCGAAATTCGATGTGGCCGATCTATACCAGGGGCCGGTGCCCACAGGCGAAGCTGCAGGCTCTTCGGCGGGACTGGATGAAAAACTGAGACAGGCCTATTTTTGGATCGTGAACCATGCCATCATTTCACCGTTTTATGATATAGAATACAACGAAGATCCTCCCACGACATTTCAGATAGGTGACCGAAAAACTACTCTAAGCCTGCCCACTGCTCAGAGTTACTCCAGCTTTGTGCTCATGCCATTGCTGAACCTTGCAGTGCGAAGAAGGTGTCTGTTTGTCGGTGGTCCAGGTCGGGGAAAAACAGCCAGCGCCATCTTGATGGGAGTGCTGGCCGGATATTCGCTTACCGAGATCCGACGAGCCATTCAACACGGTCAGCCAGAAATGACCGTAACGGACCTTCTGGGAAATCCAATACCGTCGGACTTGATGAACGCTTCGTCTATGGATGAAGTTCGCATTTCCTGGAGACGATGGCTGGGTATGCGAGTAAAGATAATTGATGAATATAATCGTATTCCCACTCGAACCCAGTCTGCGTTATTAACTGTTCTGGCAGACAACTATGCAGAAGTGCTGGATCAAATCTATGAATGTCCGGATGCCGCGTGGTATCTTACAGCAAACGATGATGCTGGAGGAGGAACCTATCAGGTTATTGAAGCTCTGCAGGATCGCATCGACATAGTGGTACATGCCCTTCATTTTAATACTCGTTTCATTGGCGATCTACTGATGCGTATTGAGGCCGGAATTTCCCCTGAAAAGATGGTTCCGGAAAGCATTATCTTTACAGAAGCAGAGCTGGATCAGATGAATGCTGACATTCTTGCCATCCCAATATCCCCGGAGCTGATGCGAAGAGTGGAATTCTTCGCATCGCACTTTGAGTTTTTTGAGTCTGCCGGCGAGCAGCTGGAATACAAGACCAAAGACAATGTTAAACTGGCCGGCATGGAACTGTCTCAGTTGATGCTGGAAGAGACCGGACGGGACCTGGTGAAGGACCTGGGAAGTCAAACCAGAAACGGTCTATCGGTCAGGGCCATAATGACCTGTCTGGTATTTGCCAAAGCCATCGCCTACTTCAAGGGGGAACCGGAGGTCTCCTTCGAAGACTTTCGTCAGATGTTGCCCTTTGTGTTGCACGACAAGCTTGCCCAGAATGCAGAATCTCCTTTTTTCGATGGATCCAACCATAGCATATACCGAGTGGATCGCGTAGGATGGATTCGCAAGCTCTTTGATCTCTCATCTGCCGAGTTCGATCGCATTGGCCTGGGCACCGATGATCCCGTGGCCAGGCTGAGGGAGCAGTTCGACGCAGGGTTGGATGGACTGAGCGAAAAGGATACCAGGTCAAGATTATCCGAAATTGAAAAAACCATCCAGGATCTGGTAAAGTCAAGAAAGCTTTATGGTCATGTATTCGATGATCTCCTGAAATTGAAATATCTGCATCAGCGCTACACAAATTATCTAAGCTGGTTGCAATGGTCTTCGCGCAAATAATCACTTTGTTTCATGGGAAGCATAGATATGAACACGAAGGCGTTGGCTCCAGAGCTGGAAGAATTCCTGCGTTCAAACAGGGATGAATTGAACCAGCTCTACAGGCTTGAATGGCTCCAGAATCGCAACCTGGACGGTGCCGCCTTTTTACAGTCCTTTGAATCTCTGGCCACATCCTATTTGAATGCGAACCATACGGCAGGATCTGCGGACCGAAAACCTGGATTGATGGGTCTCTATCGAATGCTACTTCTGGCTCAACCATCCAGAAGCTGGAACTCCCGAATGGAGAAGCTACTGGAGTCAGCCTTGAATCTTTATCCTGCTGTTGCATCGGATCAGGGGCAATTATTTCTATCCAGGATTTACAATGCAGCCCACAGTTTGAGCCAGCATGGGCTGGATCCCCAGCGATGGTGGCTATTGATGAAGAAACTGGCCGGGGCAAATGTGGACTATACCGGAGAGAATGCGAATCGATTCTACAGACTGGCCGCAGCCCTTTCCTATCTCGCAGGCATGATTCATTTGCGCTCCAGCGCTCTGATTGAACTCCAGAATATGAATGAAGAAGAAGCGAAAGCGATTTTTCCGCGAGTCCAGCCGAAGGAACTGCGAACCTGGATTTCGCATCTGAAAAGGGACCCCTGGGCCGGGCTTTCCAGTCCCGAACCTTTTATTACCGGCGGTTACCAGGGGTTTTCTTCCTTTAATACACCGGGCGGGGGCACTTTCTTCAGGCCACCGGAGTTTTTAAGAGTGGAAGAGGAATCCCAGGCTATCTTGCTCACCGATTCGCACAGAAATTATCTATTATTTGCGGATCGGTTTGGTTCGCAAATAATTCCGCGGCCAATTACCGACGAAGAGCAGAAGGAAAGCGAAAGACCGGACGCTGTGCCAGAGGATCTACTCAAGGTTGCACTCAAGTCCATCAAGAAGTATGCCCTGCCAGAGCCATCTGGCATCAGTGCAATCCTGCATCGAAAGACTGTGATCTGCCTGAGCGAAGACAGCCATTTTGTCTGGGTGGTACCGGTCCATTGAGCTCCTCGGAAACCTGGTTACAGCACTGGCCCAGGGCTCTGGCCCTCTGGGGACGCTACATTAAGCTTAAAGATCCGCGACTAACCAGACAGAAGAAAATTCCAGGAAAGAATTCAGCCACTCCTCTGGCCTACATTGATCTACAAAACAAGCAGGTGGTGGTAGGGCTGGATCAGGTGGAGAACCTGGGATTGCAGGATTTTCAGCTTGAGATCCTGGCTCATGAAATCGGTCATCATGTATTCGCCCCTGGTGACCTGCTGGATGCCGGCCGCTGTATGGCTCGAATCCACAGGGCATTGCGCGAATACTCCGGCGAAAGCGGTCTGATCCTGAATCTGTATACCGATCTATTGATAAACAACAAACTGAAAAGCATGGGGCTGGCCATGGATCAGATCTATATCCAGCTGAACAGGCAAACAGAGAAAATGGATCCTCTCTGGAAGCTTTATATGCGAATTTATGAATTGCTCTGGTCTCTGTCTCCGGGAACGTTATGCCCGGATCAGGATCCAGAGATGGAAGGGGATGCTACTGTAGCTGCCCAGGTAATTCGCTCATTTGCAAATGATGTGGTCCGGGGCAGCGGAATGTTTGCGGCGATCTGCTACTATTATCTGAAATCAGA
>JBHIXQ010000206.1:0-4952 GCA_041984705.1 Leptonemataceae bacterium
TAGGTAAATATAAATTAATTAAAAGTTCAGGCATTATTCGCTTCGCTCATGTTATTTTATGCGAAAGCAAGCGAGGCGCCCAGACTCATTTGAAGAGAGCCGGTGTCGACATTCCGGATGAACGATTCGTGGTTTTTGATAAAAAGACCAGACCAGAGCAGTACGATTCCTTTCTAGAGGAATTGATCGACCTGAGCCTGAAAGGACCGGTTCAGCTTATGCTGGTATCCGATGCAGGCATGCCCATGATTGAGGATCCGGGGCGAAGCTGGATACAACTGGCCGAGGAAAATGGATTTAGCATCCAGGTTATTGGAGGGCCCACCGCCATCACATCGGCCATCGCTCGTGCAGGTTTGAACGGACCTTTTACCTTTGGAGGATTCCCGCCCAGAGAGAAGAAATCGCGGCAGTCCTTTTTTGCATCTGCTGGCTCCTCTGGCCATACCTTTGGCTTCTATGAAGCTCCTCACCGTGTGCCGGATATTCCGGCAGAGCTCATGTCCAGTGTACCTGGAAACCCGCACGTATTCATTGCACTGAGCCTGGGTCAGGACGATGAGCAATTACATCGGCTACGGCTAAAGGAGCTTAAATCCCTGCGCCTGCCAAAAAAGCCGGCTGTGTTTCTGGTGTACAAATAATAGGACTTTCGTTCTCTCCCTGTATTTTCTCCATTTCCTCCATTCTTGCCGGTGGCTATTTTTCGCCTTTCTGTCACAGAGAAGGGGCATAAAAACCGCTGGATTGCAGAACCCGGCAGGCTTACCTTGTAGGGATGATCCCCGAACGGTCCCTGCGTATGGCCGAAATCCCCGACGATCTGAATCTGCGTCCGGAAACACTGGAGCAGTTTATTGGTCAGACGGTGCTCAAAGAACGGCTGCGCGTATCTGTGGATGCGGCCCTGCATCGCGGTGAAGTTCTGGATCATGTACTGTTTTCCGGTCCTCCGGGGCTGGGAAAAACAACCCTGGCTGCCATCATTGCCAGAGAAATGCGCAGCAATCTTCATTCCACCAGCGCGCCGGCCATTACAAAGCCAGGAGATCTTGCGAGAATGCTGACTCTTCTGGAGAAGGGCGATGTTCTGTTTATTGATGAGATTCACAGGCTGAATCGTCAATGCGAAGAGATTCTGTATCCGGCTATGGAGGATGGGGTTATTGATCTGGTCCTGGGCGAAGGAGTGGCCGCTCGCAGTGTAAAAATTCATCTAAAACCATTTACCCTCGTTGGAGCTACTACCCGGTCAGGGATGCTATCGGCCCCATTGAAGAATCGCTTTGGCCTGGACTTGAAACTGGACTTTTACGAAACCGAAGATCTTTCCATGATACTGAAGCGGACGGCTCAGGTTCTTGCATTGAAGCTGGATGATGATGCCACTCTGGAAATCGCGCATCGAGCGAGAATGACTCCCAGGGAAGCCAATCGGTTGTTGCGTCGCATTCGGGATTATGCTACAGTGGAGCAGGTTGAAACGATTCATTCCGATTTTGTCCAGGATTGCCTGCAGAGAATGGGCATCGATACGAAAGGACTGAATGAACTGGATCGTAAAGTGCTGCGTCTCATGATTGAACGCTATGGAGGTGGTCCGGTAGGTCTAAAGACCCTGGCCGCTCTGGTGGACGAAGAGGATAGAACACTGGAAGAGGATCATGAGCCATTTATGCTCAGACTTGGATTGATTGAAAAAAGTCCCCAGGGACGGCGAGTAACCAGAGCTGCCTACGATCACTTTGGCATTCAGTATTCATCTACCGATCTGTTTTCCTGATATGCAGAGCCATTCTATAAATAGTCCTTCCTCGTCTGCCCGGGCCAATGCCGGCTCTTTCGTGCAGCGGTGGTTTTCCGCCTTTGAAAGCATTTCCACAGGTCGCTCCGAGGATCGAATGCTCCTGGCGGGGGCCTGTGTATTCTTTGTATTCGCATCCACCGTATCCTTCCTGATTACAAATGAAAGGGATTCTGGTATTGCCCAATGGATCAATGAGCTCCTTGGCCGAGAACCCGCCATGCAGAGCATGGTTTATCCTGTCCTTCTGGAGCAGGATTACGCAGCCCCGGTGACCAGGAATGAAACAGCAGCCCTATCGGATGTAAACGCAGGCGGTTCTGGAGGACTGACCGAACGCTATGGCTTTCATACCCTGTCCTCCGACGATGTGCTTCAGGTTTCCTACGGCAGTGCTCAGACCGGAAAGCCATCCACTTCCGGTGGAGGCAATCCCGGTGGTGGTCAAAACTCCCCGGCAGATGCTCAATTCCCGGGATATCAAAGTGGCGATGGTCCAGGTTCTCCTCCGGAACAGAGACCCGCGCAGAATGAAGCCAGGAGTGGAAACGAAGGGCCCGGAGAGCGGCAGGCCACCACTGCCACCAGCCAGCAGGGCCAATCTGACCGAGCCACCGAATCCCTGCCCATCCGCATACCAGCGAACTATCGTTTCCAGAATGATTTCGCCATGCGATACGATCAATCCCCCAGTCTTTCCATCCCACGCCGGGAACTGGAAGGATATCGGTATTTCCGGGATCTTTTGCGTCAGGTGCGTAGCAATTTTGCACCGCCAGGTTTGAACATTGCTTACCGGGATTCTGCTGGCACGGTTATCTCGCAGCCCATAAAGCCTCAAGTGGTGCGCGTGCTTTTTTTGATCGATGAAGAAGGTACCGTGCGCGACACCAGGGTCGTAAGCAGTATGGGACAACAACCTGTGGATCAGGCCTGCATTCGCTCCCTGGAAGGTCACAACTTTGGCCAGCCACCGCCAGAGATATTCAAGCATGGAAATATCTTTGGCATCAGCTTTATTTTTCCTGCAGTAATGAATCGGTAAATCTGCAGCCAGAATCCCCGGCCAATCGATAGCTAATCGATACCTCTTTCCATTTTTCAACTCACGAGTTCGGCGCCCGGTTTGGGCCGGCACGGCTTATGGTCGTTGGAGCGGTTTTAGTTGCAACTTGCAGATGCGGCCAATGGGTCCAGCATAGCCGGACCCATTGAATCATCATTGCTCGGCAGGTTTTTCTTCGGGCTTTTTCTCTGGTTCAATGCCCAGCTTTTCTTCTTTAATGCGCTGCTCGCGTTCCTTTCGCTTCTGCTCCAGGTTTTCGTACTTGAACATCAGGCGTTCCCATTCCTCCAGACCCAGGTCTTCCTTGGTAATTCCGAACTCTTTCATGATCAATTCTCTTTGATCATAGATCTTCAGATTGGGATCGTTCGCGCATACACCATCGGTAGGAGCCTCGATGCGTTCACCGTTTTCTTCTATAGGAGCCAGAGCCATACCATTGCAGTCTGCACCTGCAATACCATCCGGTCTGTCTCGATCGAATCTGGGCGCATCCCTGCGGGCTCGCTTGTAATAGGAAGTCATGATTCGGCCAACCGTGGGCGCAGCCAGAGAGCCACCGGCCCATTGACCACCCATGGAGAATTTCCCCTGATCATAGCCAAACCAGATCGCCTGGGCGAAATCGGGGTTGAATCCAACGAGCCACGCATCGGACCACTGCTGTGTGGTCCCGGTTTTCGCGGCGAAATCGCCTTGAAACAGGCCGCCATCGTGTTGATAACTTCTCAATCCAGCCTGGGCTGTTCCTGCATTGGCCACTTCTTCCATCATGTCGCGCATGATGTAAGCCAGGGCCGGTTCAATCACCTGAATCTGACCTGTCTGAGTCTTAATGGCTATGATCTTGCGAATAGCCGCCTCTTTATTGTAGAGAACGTTACCATCCGAGTCTGTAACATAGCGGATGGCGAATGGTATTACATCCTTGCCTTTATTTCCCACGATCGCCAGGGCCAGCGCCATTTCCATGGGTGTGACTTCGCTGGCACCCAGCGCCATGGCCGGGTCTGGATTGAACCTGGATCGGTCCTGGATTTTCATAAGTCGTGAGGCCAGATCGATTACCGGTTCTGCACCTACGCGAAAGAAAGTCTGCACGGCGCAGGTATTTAATGAAAGAGCCAGGGCTGTTTTCGCCGGAACCACCCCGCTAAAGCCCTCGGAGTAGTTGCTGGGATCCCAGACTCGGCCGGTTCTGGAAATCAATGCAAATGGAAGGTCATTCAATCCAGTGCTGGTATTGATAGCTCTTTGCTCAATGCCAGCTCCATACACATAGATCTTAAATGAGCTTCCAGGCTGACGTTTGGCAAGGATCGCGCGATTAAACTGATTTCGCGGAGAGAAATCGGCGCCGCCAATCATGGCGGTAATGTAGCCTGTGGACGGATGAATACTGATGTAGGCAGCCTGAACCTGAGTATTGGTTCTGTAGTTCACGCTCTGAGCTCTAAACTCGTCGACGGCGGCGGTGGGATTCCAGTTTGGAGTAACGTATCCCAGCAATTGCAATGCATCCAGGTCCGAGCTATCCTCCAGACCTTTGCGAAACAGACTTCGCGGATCTTTGGCCGTATAGCCGTAAACATCCTGGCGCAGGATGGGACTTCCTACATTGACTCTCTTTAAAGACTTCTGAATTTCCTCTTCAGCCACTTCCTGCTGAATCAAATCCAGAGTAGTGTAGACTCTCAGGCCTTCGCCGTAGAGTTTCTCCTCTCCGATGGAAGGATTCGCTTCCAGGATCTGTCGCACATGCTCGGTAAAGTAGGGTGCCTTATAAAGCTTCTGTCCCCAGGTAGTCTGTCCGGGATACTCAACCACTACCTGTACCCAGTAGTCTCTCCAGAAATTCTTATGGATTTGCTCTATCTCTTCTTCCGGAATGATGCCATCGTTGGCCATCAACGTCAAAATAACTTTGTGTTGCTCCATGGCCTTTCGAGGATTTCGAAAAGGAGAATAGTCCACCGGTGCCTTGGGCATCCGTGCAAGCACCGCGCCCTGTGGCAGTGTAAGATCGGGAACCTTTTCCTTGAAAAAAATCTGGCTCGCGCAGGCCAGTCCCTGGCAGCCATG
>JBHIXQ010000206.1:4962-5256 GCA_041984705.1 Leptonemataceae bacterium
AGACTTCCAGGATTTCTTCTTTGCTTAACTCCTCTTCCAGCTGAAGAGCAAGCACGGTTTCGCGTATCTTTTGATTGAATGTTCGATTTCTACTGCCTTCTGCATCCAGTATGAGCTGTTTGGCCAGCTGCTGAGTTAAGGTGGAGCCACCCTGGACTACTCGACCGGCCAGAAGGTTCTTGATGGCGGCCCTGAAGATGCCGGGGATATCGATTCCAAAATGATTGAAGAAGTTATCGTCCTCGGTACTTAGAAATGCATGCACAACATGGGGCGGAATGGTATGAAATGGAA
>JBHIXQ010000207.1:0-5242 GCA_041984705.1 Leptonemataceae bacterium
CCCACCACATTTAACCTGGGATGTTCATGCCAACCGGAATCCAAAAGAAAGCTGTATTATCTGATCATAGATCTCGGTCTTTCTGCGAATGGCGTCCTGCCGGGGAATCTCAGTCTGCTCGCAAATTTCATCCCGCTCGTCAATCTCTCCCTGTTCGCAGATATATGTCTGTATTCAGGATCCCTGTATTGTTTCTTCTGCTAACTACAATGGCCGGTTCAGCCGGGGCCCAGCCTCAAACACCTTCTTTCTTTGTATTACCCCAGGGAAGCTGGGAAGAAAAGAACGGAAGCACAGTTCTAAAAATTCTCGCGGACAATAATATTGAGCTAAGTTTCACAGGCACCCTTACAGGTAAAGGTTGCCGGGTGGAAGTTTTTGGTGCCCTGCGAAGCGAATTCACTGCACGTCCGGGTGAGTGCGTGGGAATACACTATGATATGCTCTACTTTGTGTTTCAAGGCCAGGAGCTGGTTCTAACTCTCGTCAATCCCGGCGAGAATTACCGGGAGATCATATTTGTACCGGAAGGGAGTCAGAAGGATGCCCCCGACATTTAATGGCAGAGTGCTGATTATAGAAGATGAGCCAGCCATAGCAGACACTCTTTCCATAGCTCTGGATCTGGAAGGCTTCTCCACCGAGGTGGTTCGCACAGGAGCAAAAGGACTGGGCTCTCTCAATGACAACCCAGATGCATTTGTAGTTCTCGATGTGGGCCTACCGGATCAGACCGGCTTTGAAGTGCTTCGCCAGATTCGTGAGAAATACTCCGTTCCGGTCTTGATGCTTACTGCTCGCACCGAAGAAATCGACCGAGTTCTGGGCCTGGAACTGGGTGCAGACGACTATGTAACCAAGCCTTTTTCTCCGCGGGAAGTGGTTTCCAGGATCAAGGCCATCCTTCGTCGCTGGAACAAGAGCGATACTTCAGAGAATGGAGAAGCAGCGCCCGATGATACTGCAGGGGCCAAAAAGGACAGCCGGTTTCGCGTGGATAAAGATGGAAAGGAAATCTATTTTCTGGGGCAAAAGCTACCTTTGAGTCCATACGAATACGGCACCCTGACATTTATGCTGGAAAGACCCGGAATGGTTTTTTCCCGGGAGCAGATCATGGATCATGTCTGGACCGAACCAGAGGAAAGTTTTGATAGAGCCGTAGATACAGTAATCAAAAACATTCGAAATGCACTGCGCGCCGTGGATCCAGATCAAGATATCATTGAAACCAGACGCGGTCTGGGCTACTGTATTCGCAGAGAGTCTTTACAGGGGTAAATAACTTGAAACTATTCTTTCGTCTACTGGCCGGTTTTTTTTTATCCTGAGCGGCACGTTCTATTATTTCATACAATCCACTCTTTCTGAAATCCGGCCCAGGTATCTGGAATCTGTAGAAGAATCCATGAACGATACGGCCCATCTTCTGGCCGCTTATCTGGAATCCAGGCTTGTATTGCCCTACGGAAATACCATTCCTGGAAATCCCGGGACAGTATCCAGTACCCCCAACGCTAAGAACTCTGCACTTAGCGGGGCCGATTTGCGTAGTATTTCGCGTCGGCTGAGCGATGCCACAGAATCCCTGGCTCTGGTGATGAAAAAAGCCGAGAGCCGGCAGTTCGAAGCCAGGATCTACGATATCGTAAAAACTAAGATGAATCTGTACGTCTACGTTACGGATCACCAGGGCATTGTGCTCTACGACTCCAGCGGCTTGCGCACCGGCGAAGATCTGTCGCGGATGAACGATGTTTATCTTACACTTCGGGGAGACTATGGCGCTCGATCTTCGCGAATGGTGGAGTCCGATCCTCAGACCGGGGCTCTGTATGTGGCGGCCCCGGTGCGATACGGACAACATATAGTGGGAGTACTCTCTGTAGTTAAGCCCAAAGATAGTGTAACTCCATTCATTCAACTGGCCCAGCGTCGATCCCTCACAGCGGCCCTGCTGGCTGCCTGCGCAATCTTCCTTTTTGCCGGTCTGATCTTTTTATGGGTGAGTTTGCCTGTGCGAAAGCTATCCAGATATGTATCGGATTTAAGGGCAGGAAAGCGTGTGCAGCTTCCTTCGTTGCCACGTACAGAGATTGGTGAACTGGGCCGTGCACTGGACGATCTTCGCCTGGAGCTGGAAGGAAAGAACTACGTAGAGAAATATGTGCAGACTTTGAATCATGAAATCAAGAGCCCTTTAACTGCTCTTCAAGGCTCGGTAGAATTACTGGAGGAAGATCTGGATCCGGCTCGAAAAGCCCGCCTGGTCGAAAACATCAAGACTGAGACTGCAAGAATTCACAAGATGATCGAAAGGATGCTGGATCTGGCCACGGTGGAGAATCAGTCTATTATAGACCGGCAGCAGGTTTCCCTGGTGGACATCATAAACGCTCAGTTAAAGGAGATGCCAGATCGATTTCAAATTCGTTTGCCGGAATCCGCGGGCGAAAACCTGGAAGTATCCGGCGATCCATTCTTGATTTCCATTGCTGTCTCCAATGTACTGCGAAATGCCCTGGATTTTGCAGATCCGGAATCTACTATCCAGGTCTCGCTTAAAGGGCATGGAGATGCACAATGGATGACCCTGGAGGTGGAAAACAGAGGACCTGTAATCCCGGACTACGCAATGCCCAGAATTTATGACCGATTCTATTCTCTACCCCGGGCCACCGGTCGCAAGAGCACTGGACTGGGACTTCCTTTTGTTCAGGAAGTGATGACATTGCATGGAGGGGAAGTGCGGATCGAGAACCTGGATGACGGAAGCGGTGTGGTTTGTAGGCTAACCTTTCCGCTGGATGTAACCGGAGAAGGCTCCCGGGAAAGCCCTGCCGGATAGGGCCATGGCCTGCGCATTGCTGCTCACATTTCCCTCACAATTGCAGAAGAAGCTCATGGAATCCTCACCGAGATTTTTCTTCTGATCATACATTGCTCAAAATGAGCCCACGTTTCCGGGCGATTATTCCTGTGTAGAAGAGGCCAGCGTTGTCTCTCACAGGAGGAAGTATGAATCTTTCAAATATTGGTCGATCCGCCATGGTTCGGATTCTGATTATTGGCTTTCTAATTCTGTTACTCTTGATCCCTGTTCAATTCGTAAGAGGGCTCATCGAGGAAAGAATGTACAGATACAACGATACCGTGACCGAAATTGCTTCTCGCTGGGGCGGATCGCAAACGGTTCAGGGGCCTGTAATAATGGTTCCTTTTCAACGGGTGACAGCAAGAACCAAAGATCAGGTAGAGGTGGCCATGGACCAGGCCTACTTTTTGCCGGAGGATCTGGATTTTAATGGAGATCTTCAGGCCCAGACACGAAAACGAGGCATCTATGAAGCGGTGCTCTATACACTGGATCTGGATGTGAAGGGAACCATCCGATTGCCACAGAGTATTCCCTACCGAGGTGAGATCACCAGGGTTTTCTGGGATCAGGCAGTGATTCTGGTTTCCATACCGGATACAAGAGGCATTAAGGAGCAGCTCACCATGAACTGGAACGGAGTCCAGAGAAGCTTTCTACCCGGAACAGCAGGCTCCGAGTTATTTCCTCAGGGACTGCACATTCCGTTGCATATCAATCCTGCGCAGGGAGGTCAGGCAAACTTCTCATTCTCGCTTCGCCTGCAGGGAAGCAGCGATTTCTACGTGACCCCCATGGGTAAATCCACTACACTACAACTTAAATCCAACTGGGCCAATCCAGGCTTTACCGGTTCACTCCTCCCAGATTCGCACAATATCACCGAAGGCGGATTTACAGCGAACTGGAATACATCCTTCTTTGGAAGGGGATACAGCCAGGAGTTTGTGGCATCGGAAACAGCCAGCCATGCTTCGCTGTATCCATCTCGATTTGGGCTGGAGCTGGTGATGCCAGTGGATCACTATCAAAAGTCCGAGAGAGCGGTAAAATATGCCATACTCTTTCTAACAGTTACCTTCGCCGGTTACTTTCTATTCGAGATCTTTGGCTCCCGAAGAATCCATCCTGTCCAGTACCTGATGGTTGGAAGTGCCATGGTAATATTCTATGTGCTGTTTACATCATTTTCAGAACACATGCCATTTGGACTTTCGTATATCATTGCAGCCACCGGTGTGGTGCTACTGATCGGGCTGTATACCCTGGCCATATTGAAGGATCGTAAACGAGCTCTTGTAGCCGGTGGATTGATGACCGGTCTATACAGCTATCTGTTTGTAGTTCTCACCCGGGAAGATACAGCTCTGCTGCTGGGCTCGGTGGCATTGTTCATTCTACTGTCGGTGGTGATGTATCTTACACGGAATGTGGACTGGTATAGTCTTTCTGAAAAAGGAACGGAAGACATTCCGGCGCCACAGCAATAAGCCTCAATCCTGTAATTTTTTGGGTATTTCTCCAGCGCCCCGTCCACCGGATGGGGCTTCTTTTTGTACCTGGACTGGAAGTATCGAATTCGTGAATTCGATTTTTCTGTTGATGGCTCGTTCCATGCCGGCCGATTGGAAATTAGATGAAGCAAAAATCCGGGCAGAGTCCTGCCGCCGTTCCTTCTACCATTCGACTTTCCAGGCTGTTTCCAGTTCCTGAATCACTGCTGTTTTTATTCACGTCTATTCTACCCTGTTTCCTATTGTTATTCACCGTAGAGTGCAGCGGTGCAGGTCAGAAGCCGGGCTTGCTGGAAGGGGAACGCTCCCGGGATTTGCCGGTGGCACAGAGCGTTCTATCCGGCCAGGGTGAGGATCCGGTCTGGAATCGCACGGCAAGACTTATTGCCGGTCTTGAAGGAGGAGAGCCCTCTCATCGAAATTCCATGGATCGTCTCTGGCATAGAATCGAAAACCAGAACATCAAGCCCATCCAATCCTGGATTGCAGACAAAAGCTATCTCAGAGAAAGCACAAGACCTGTTTTCTATCCTTTGAGCGGAGCGGACTTTATCAATGCTCATACCTTTTTTCCCGGGGCTCCTTATTATGTTATGGTAGCTACCGAGCCTCCTGGAAATCCAGCAGAGGTTCGCAGCATGGAACAAAGATCCACCAATCGTGGTCTGGCTTCCGTTCGTGCTGTGATTCAAAACATATCTGACGAAAACTATTTTCAGAGCCGGAAAATGTCTCAGACTATGAGTAATCCGGAACTGTCTGGAGTATTGCCGGTTCTACTGGTGTGGCTGGCGCGAAAGGACCAGCAGGTGCTGTCGGTGCAGTCGGTTTCTATTTCCCAGGATGGTAAGAT
>JBHIXQ010000208.1:0-5239 GCA_041984705.1 Leptonemataceae bacterium
ATAATCCAGGGCCGGATCTCCAGGAAACATTTCCATCATTTGCTCGATCAATGCAAGGTTGGGTTCCGCATTGGAGAAGAATCGCAGCAGAATTAAAGCCTTCTTTTCCTCCTTCGAAGCTTTCGCAAATGCAGCATCATAGGCTCCCTTAGTGGCCCAGAATCGTTCGAAATCCAGTGAAACTCGAAGCATCATCTCTGGCTCTTGAGCAGACATCCTGGCCAGAACTCCCAGACCATCGGCGGTTTGATTGCTCTTCAATAGAGCACCAGCCTTTAGATGGAGGATTCGGAAATAGAGCGGATCTGTGGACTTCAAATCACCCTGTAACTGGCCCAGGATTTTCAGAGCGCGAGAATGCTGCCCTGAATAATGAGCCAATCTCATGGCCTGGTACAGATAGCGAACCTTCAGGTTTCGATCCTTCTGCTGTGAATATTGCTTCAAAGCATTGCCAATGTAGCTCTCTGCCTTTTTGGGAGATAATGGTTCCCGCGTTTCCCAGTAATTGCTGGGTGCAACCAGTGGTTCAACGGATTTCGCATAGAGAATGTAGGCCAGAATATCGGACTGGCCTTTAGATGTCAGACGACCGGGAATGGAATCTGGATTCTTAATCGCCTTCTTGATTTCATCTGCAGAAAGTCTGTAGATCAGCTCATCCAGGGCTGCGGAATCCGAGGTGATCCCGGCACGATCCTTTAGAAGGGCGGACCAGTTCTCCAGATTTTGATCTACATATTTTGCTCCCTCTGGAGCATCGCAGGTACCGGCCAGCTGATCCAGGACCGACAGGTATTCATCTTTTTGCCCATCCGGAAACAGGGCTGCGGTGATTTGCAGTGGCCTGAATATTCGGAGGGGATCTGGCTCACCAGCGCCGCAGGGCCAGATCCGGGAGGGGGATACCAGAACCAGTAGAACCCCGACCATCAATGTATTGCGAAGATATATAAGCGAAGAATTCAGCAGGAAGCCGCTAGTCAGAACACGATGCATGGCTACAAGAAGCGCCGGATATGCGAAAAAGGTCAATCAGGTCTTTTTTTTCCGAATCGCTCTTTGTAGAATCGTAATCAAAAATAATAAGAGTGCGATTATCGGAATCCAGTTGCCTGGAAAGTATTCTGAGAACCTCCAGACGCGCGCAGGAGTCCACCTTCTCCGTCCGCATTTCCGTGCCCTCCGGTAGTCTGTGGCCATCCAGAGTCACCGGCTCTGAAAAAATGAAATTTCTTCCCTTACGCTCCACCGGCAGGTCGACCATCGTTTTCTCGGTTACATCGTGAATCAAAGCATGAAAGGATCCATGCACAAAGGCAACGCCCCAGTGGAAATCCGGAAGTGCAATATCCAGAGGAATGGGGTATTGCATCATCCAGTCTCCCTGTAGATAGCTGGCTGCAAGATCCGTTCGAAAAATGGAGTTGGTTTCTGTCGGATTGCTCAAATCTCCCATGTTGTAAATCATCAGGGTGCCCCTGTCTGCAGGAGGGACCCCCGTACTGCGAAAGTACTTTAACTGATGTAATCGAATTGTGGAAGTGATGGTAACCGGGCCCTGTTCCGTCTGTTTCGCTTTTTTTCGAAGGGATTCCAGTAAAGAGAAGTATGCGATGCGGGTGGAAGGTGTCCAATCGCAATCCAGCTGAATCTCAGAAACGGGTCCTCCCATCCTCCGAACCAGACTCCATATATTATCTGCCAGTGCATCGATCCCTTTTTGATCCAGACCTTTGAGTGCAGCCACGGTAATATAGATGACGGGAATCACCCTCGCATCCGTGTCCAGCGAGTTGCGGATCCCCACAGGTCTGGGCCCCTCAGGGGCGGCCACTACATCGAAGAATCTCACATAGAGCGTTTCTACATCATAGGCCTTGAGCTCCGAAAGTCCTGGAAGTGAGCCTCGAACCTGCCAGTGGTAGAAGGCGCCTCGGCCTGCCAGCGGAAAGCTTGCCTGGCTCAGCTCGGAGCAATCCCGCGCAGTATCAATTTCTGCAACTGAGCCCTCCTCACAGAAAGTTAGAGCCGGAAGCAAGAACATTGCCAGCAGTAAATATCGAGGCATACCGGCCAATGAAATCAGAGAGCGAAAAAGGACAAGCGAAAGGATCACTTGACAGTCCAGCTATCGGTGAGCAGCCTTCGAAGGCGCAGGTCTGGAATGCTGCGCAGGGAAGTGCTATGACAGTAGAAGAATTGAAAAAAACGCTGGAGCCCTGGTTGAAAGGTCACTTTCAATCAGCCGTGAAAATCTACGATGTCATCCCTCTGAGTGGAGGGGCCTGCCAGGAGAACAGTCTTCTGGAACTGGATGTTGAAGATGGCCCCAGAAAAGGCAGCCACCGATTGGTACTGCGATCAGACCGAGGTAGTTCCCTTTTTTCAAGTTTGAATAGAAAGCAAGAATTTGAAGTAGCCAGGGCAGCATTCGAAGCAGGAACGAAGACTCCGGAGCCCTTCTTCTATGAAATGGATGAGGCCGTGCTGGGTAAACCGTTCTCTTTGATGGAATGGATTCCGGGCAAAGCCACCGGCCGATATATTGTGAAGGACAACTCATTGAAAGAGGTCCGCAAGACATTGCCGGATAGCCTGGCGGAGCATCTGGCTCACATTCACTCCGTCAAGTCCGGAACGAAAGGGCTGGATTTCTTGAATATGCCGGAGGAGAGTCCGGCCCTGGAAGGATGCAAAGAGATGCGCAGCGAAATGAACAAGTTGCAGGAGGCACATCCGGCCATGGAACTTGCATTAAACTGGCTGGAATTAAATGCTTACGGAACCGATGAACTGGTGCTGGTTCATGGGGATTTTCGCACGGGCAACTTCATGGTAAGTCCGGAAGGACTTCATGGTATCCTGGACTGGGAATTCGCTCACTTTGGGGATCGGCATGAAGACATCAGCTGGCTCTGTATGCGCGACTGGAGATTCGGAAAACTGAATCTGGAGGCCGGTGGAATCTCCAAAAGAGAAGATTTCTATGCAGCCTACGAAAAGCATTCTGGTATCAAAGTTGACCCGGAAAAGGTACGATACTGGGAAGTGATGGGTAATCTCAGATGGGCCGGAGGTGCGGCCGCCCAGGCGGAGAGGCATCTGAGCGGAAAAACAAAAGGCATCGAACTGGCTTCCATTGGAAGACGAGTGGCGGAAATGGAATACGAAATGCTTCGATTGATTGAAAACGCTGCCTGAATTTAAATCGCCGCCCTTTTATGCAACACTGGATGAGAGTCTCTGTGCCCGGCCCAATGCGAATCGCATTCCGATTCTCAATGCGATTCTCGGCGGGGATCCCCATGCGAGTAGATTTGCACAGGACCGAACAGAGATTCTTGCGAAGTTCAAAGCAAAGAGCCAAAATGCCTGGCAACCCGGAGTCCATGAGGAAAGGCTTGCGCACATCTTTGAGAGGAAGGATGCCAGGATCGAAGGTAAGGACAGGGGAAGTAGTTTTTAGTAGAATGCGCAGGACCTGAACGCAAGGCCATGGAAGTGAGCCCCGGACAGAAAACAATACCGGGGGATTGAAATTTGAACAGAGAAGAGGAGAAATCATGCAATATAGACCGGAAGCAGCAGATCTGTGCGAAGCCATCGCCGATTATCTTTTGAAAGAAGTAATGCCTGCGGTAAAGGAATCCGATGAGCTGGCCTACAAAGCGCTGGTGAGCTGGAACATGCTGGGTGTTGTGGCCCGAGAACTTCGAGATGAAGAGGATCTGGTACGATCCGAAGCCGGGCGTTTGCATCAAATCCTGGATGAGCCTGGTCTGGAGGAGCTGGAAACCCTGGCTGACGTAAAGCAGCGAATCACCGATCTGAATGAAAAGCTGGCAAATAAGATTCGCGCAGAGAAGCTTGCGGACCCCTCAAGTCAGATCTGGGCCCACGTCCGTCAGACCCTGGTAGAGAATCTCAGCATTTCCAATCCGCGATTTCAAACCGAGGATTGATTTTTCATTATTCGAGGTCATCTCTCCCATTCCATACATGCATATCCATTTAATTCGACACGGCCAGGCAAATGCCTCCGGAATGAACTATGACCAGCTTACGGAAAAGGGCCGGCAGCAGGCGCAAATGCTGGGTCAGCGATTCCGTGAGAATGGTCTGGAGTTCAAGCTGTTTGCGCGGGGCTCTCTGGTTCGCCACATGGAAACCCTGGATGGTATTCTGGAAGGGATGCAAAATCTGGAATCTCCGGTTTCCACTCCTGCAAATGGGCGAGAAAAACCCAACCCAGATAGAAACACATCCGCCTCCGGCGATTCAATCCAAACGGAAGAATCCGGGAGTTCTGTGATAGTGCTGGAAAAACCGGGTCTCAACGAAGTGGACCCGGTGGCCTGGAAGTCCATCGCAGAGGAGATTGCCAGTAAAGATCCTGCTTTTTCCGGCATGCTCGGTCATCTCAAAAAAAGTGAAGGATCCGGACGCAGGCGCCGGCTTGCAGCCGTTACCGGTAGAGTGCTGGACTTCTGGATACGCGGGCAGAGTCCGGATTTCCTGGAGTTTCGCACAGCCGTTCTGGAATCGCTGAAGGAAATCGCATCCATGCCCGGAAATGGGCCGGCTCTTGTAGTAAGCTCAGGAACGCCCATGGCCATCGCAATTGCAGAAGCCCTGGGACAGAGTAATCCGGAGTCTATCTATCACTGGTTAAGACAACTATCCAATACTTCCTATTCCATACTGGATATCTCATCTCGCTGGAAAGCATTGCAGATCAACAGCCTGGATCACTTACCGATGGCTCAGCGTTCTCTAATGTAATATATAAACCAGAGCCTGGATACAGGAGCCCGGAATGCCAGAGGTACCACATGAGCCTCAGATACCTCAAGAGTCAGTAATATGCGAATTTCGCTTTTGTTGAATTGAGACGCCAGAAATCAGAGTGTTCTTCGTAGAGCGATATACAGACCTACGTCCGGTGTAGTAGAGTAAGTCAGGAAGTTTTCGATGAGGGCCATCTCTACTCTGTACGGTCCAGCATCCGTGCTGAATCCAATACCCAGTTGATGTCCATCCGCAGATAGTCGGCCAAAGTCTTTAACAGGCTCGGTGAAGTAGACATACTCTGCAAAGAACTCTGTGTTTTCCATCTGATAACCCAGCCGCGGGCGAAAAGCCCATTGCTGAGCCGGCAATTCCAGAAGGCGAAACTCTCGGTCCTCGAACGCAGAGTAGGAAAGCCCCATCAACCAGTAGAATTCATGCGGCTTTT
>JBHIXQ010000209.1:0-5232 GCA_041984705.1 Leptonemataceae bacterium
GCAAATTAACAATCATTTGTCGCAACCTATCAATTTTCCCTCTCCCCATTGAGTTGCTATCCATGTGCGCACATCGATTCTTTTGCCTGGAGCAAGAATCATGAAAGAAACTCAAATCAAACCGAATGCACTCATGCAACAAATTGAGAAAGGGAATTGTACCTTTCTGCTACAATTCGGCGGTCAGGGAAGCGGATATCTCGCCGAACTCAAGCAGGTTTACAGACAATATTCGCCGCAAATGGGTGATTATTTTCGCTGCCTGTTCGATACCCTGCGCGAAGAGTACGATGAAGTCAGGAAGTTACATCCCGAATGGTATCCGCTGGGTTACGATGTGCAGTCATGGCTGGACGGAAATCTCAAATCCAGTGATCCGGATCTTTCTCGGGGAGTCTATTCCGGTCCTCTGATTCTGGCCACTCAAATGGCTCATTATCTTCGCTTCTTGAATTCCGGGATTGATCAGCAGATGTTACTGGAAACTACAACTGCATCCATCGGTCATTCCCAGGGAGTCCATGCAGCATTGCTGGTTTCTCAGGGACTGGAAGGGGATGAATTCTTGAAATCCTTTTCTGACCTCATTCGACTTTTATTCTGGCAGGGGTATCGAACCAGGGAAGCTTTCGCGCCCGTGAAGCTTGGGCATGATCTTCTAAAGGATTGGAAGGGTCCTGTGCCCACGCCAATGGCCTCCATTCGATGCGAAAGTCCCGAGCGATTGGAAGCCATTCTGGAGCAGTTTCAAAAAACAAATCTACAGGAGGGACCTCCGGAGATCGGGCTGCGAAATGGGGCGGAGGCATTCATTCTTTCCGGGCATACAGCCTCCATGGCCCGGTTCGCTGCCTACCTCTCGAGGAAGCACGAAGACCTGGCTTCCAGTCTGGATTTTCTTAACGTCTCCGGACCCTATCATTCCACATTCATGCGTTCCGCTGTAGACCGACTGGGAGACGACCTGGAGCGGATTGGACTGACTTTCCATGGAGAAAACCTGAGGGTGCCGGTGCTGGATCCGCTCAGCGGCAGAAACCTACAACAGGACGGGGACCTTGGTCGTTACATTGTGGAGGCCTCCACCGTTCGCAAGGTGGACTGGCATAATTTGATGCTTCAGGTCGCAGATCTGAAACTCAGTCATGCACTGTGTTTTGGACCTGGAGATGGCATTCGCGCCATTGGCAGACGATATCTTGAGCCCGGAGGTGTTGTGCAGGCCGGTGTACACAGACAAGCCGGTCTGGATCAATTGCTTAAAGGTCAGAAACCTTCGAGATCCTGGAAAGATTACGCACCGGTTCAAGGAGTTTTACCGGATGGCCGTCCTATTGCTTTGAATGCTTATTCTCGATTTACCGGTCGGTCGCCGGTCTTTGGAGGCGGCATGACTCCAACTACAGTCGAGATCGATATGGTTCTGGCGGCAGCATCCACCGGACGCATTGTAGAATGGGCCGGTGGCGGTCAGGTCACCGAGGAAATATTTCGCAATCGTCTGCAGCGGCTGAGCGAGGGGTTACCGGAAGGACAGGGAATCGTTGTTAATCTGCTCTACCTGGACGCATATCTCTGGAACCTTCAGTACCCGCTGGTGCGAAAGCTTAAGGAGGAAGGTTATCCTATCGAGGGTGTCACTATCTCCGCGGGAATTCCCGAGAAAAAGGAGGCTCTGGAGATTCTTTTCAATCTTGAGAATGCCGGAATCTGGCTGAATTCCTTTAAGCCTGGAACCAGTAAGCAGATCACCTCAGTTCTGGAGATTGCCGATGCCGTATCGGATCGCACAATCATAATGCAGGTGGAAGGAGGGGCCGCAGGGGGGCACCATAGCTGGGAAAACCTGGAAGATTTGATTCGCGAGAATTATTCTGCCATTCGTTCGCGGGCCAACATCATACTCACGGTAGGGGGAGGGATACATGAGCCTGAACAGGCGGCCCTGTGGCTACAGGGAACATGGACCGAGCCGGTGATGCCTGTGGATGGAGTGTTCCTTGGCACTCGTTTGATGGCGGCCACGGAAGCCGCTACAAGCAGCACCATCAAAAAGCAACTTGCTGAAATGCAGGGGACCAGCTGGACCGAAGTGGCCAGCCAGAGTAAAGCCAGTATTGTGTCAGGAAGATCCGGCCTTGGTGCAGATATCTATTATGCCTCGAATCACTGGTCGTCCACATCGGCCTACCTTGAAAAAATTCTGTCTGGCTTAAGTGGCGATGAAGCAGAGGCCGCAATACAGAAAAACAGAAATGAGATCGTAGAAGCAATCAATCGAACGGCGAAGCCCTATTTTGGCGACGTAGCTGAAATGAGCTATGAAGAAATGTTAAGGCGATTTCTGGACCTTACCGCTCCAGGACCCCGGCTTTCTCCGCCAGAAGGGAAATGGCCAGATGATCCTTTTATCGACGCATCCTATCGAAGCCGCTTTTACGATTTGCTCGAACGAACGCAAAGCCGCTTCGCAAGTGAACCGGAGGAGTCCATTCTAGTTGAAGCCGCGGAGCCGGTAGACCTGATTCGCATACTCAAGGAGAAGCATCCAGCTATCTCGGATTTGCCGGTGCTTCCAGAGGATGTTCAGTTCTTCTTTGAGATCTGCCGGCGTCCTGGAAAGCCAGTGAATTTTATCCCCTACCTGGACGAATCGCTTATCAAATGGTACAGGTCCGATTCTCTATGGTATTCGCATTGCGAAGGTATCGATCCAGATAGCTGTGCCTGGATTCCGGGCCCCATCTCCATTGCAGGTATCCGACGCCCGAATGAACCAGTAGTAGAGATTCTAAAGGAATTCGAGGAGGCCATCTTCAATTCCTCCAGGGAGTCCGGCGAAACTCTGGAGCTTACCGAGTTCGAAACCGGCCTCGCAACTAGATCCAATAAGAGAGTTCAGAGTGCCCTCCAGGTAAAGGGACATGAATCACCCGGGACCGATGGAAATTCCAACGGAGACACGCCCCTCCATAACAACAAACTGCGCGATCTCTGTTTGCAAAGCCGGGGTATACTTTGCCTTATTCTGCAGTCAAAGACCCTTGTGCGAGGTCACAGGCGGGTTCGTTCCAGCATTCCTGATGCTTTTGAAATAGGCGAAGGAATGAGCCTGGGATGGGACCTGGCTTCGGATGGAAGTTTGCAGTCCTTAACTGCCTACAGTAGATTGAATGCAGGTAAGAAAAGAATTCATGCAGAACTGAAGCTTGAAGGCCAGAGTATTCGTTTTAACCGTTTTCCGGTGGAGAATGGGCCGGTCTTGTCCAGATTGTTCGAAGACACGGGCCTGCCATTTGCTCGTTTCAAGGAAGTCAGTTCTACCGAGGAAAGTTCCGGCACATTCTATCGCGCCCTCTGGGATCTAGGCGATGATTCCACCGAGGAGAAAGATTACTCTTTCATTCTGGATGCCAATCAGCTCCGCAACTTTTCCGAATCCATAGAAGGTTCAGCGGCCGGCCATAATGCTTTCGCCATTGTAGCCATCTGGAAGCCAATGTTACGATCACTCTTTCATCCGGAGGCATCTGGTGATGTGATGCAACTGGTGCATTTGTATCAGGAGTTCTCCTGGGGGCGGGATTATTCTTACTGGAAGCAGGGGCAGCGAGTCCATGGAACGGCCCGATTGGAACGAATTTCCTGGAATCCCTCGGGCAAAGAGATTCATGTTCGAGGACAACTCCAGGATCAGAAGCATGAAACGATTCTGCAATTTAAGGCAAGCTTTCTGATTCGTGGGGAGAAGGGTTCAGAGATTCAGGAAATACACCGGCCCGAAAGCTTTGAGTTTATGCCCCGGGATGAAGCGGCCTTAGACCTACTGGGAAGTCTGAATTATTTGACCACCGGTAGATTACTTGCAGGAGCTTCGGTTCTGGTCCGGCCGAAGGTTTGCAACATTAGAAAACTCAAGGATGGGTCCTCGCACTGGATTGTTCAGGGCGCATTGCTCCAGAAAGGCATACATGTGGGGACTATAGACCTGGACTGGCAGGGATCCGGTCTTTCTCCTCTGGAGAAAATCCTGGATCTAATGCCTGTTCTCCCGATAAAGCATCCCCTGGAAAGACCGGTGCTGTTGTTTTCGGAGAGGGATCGCAGCCCTGCTACACTGCAAGCATATGCGAAGGCTTCGGAGGACTGGAATCCGATTCATACCGATTACCTTTCAGCAAAGGAGGCCGGCTTTCAAAGTCCCATTGTGCACGGGATGTGGACATCGGCCAGGGTTCTGGACTCACTGGTGCGAAACGTTGCTGGAGGCGATGCGAGTCGAATCAGACTTCAAAAGTCCAATTTTCTGGCACCACTGTATCCGGACCGGGAATTCTTCATTCGTGTCTATCATACTGGCAACCTTGAGGGACAGCAAGAACTGGAAGTGGACGTTATTACTACAGAGGGCGAGCAGGTATACCGCGGCTCTGCTCTTGTGGATCAGGTGGCCACAGCCTACGTGTTTACGGGACAGGGTTCCCAGTCTCAGGGAATGGGGATGCAGCTTTATGAGAATCATCCGGCCGCCCGGAAAGTCTGGGATGAGGCCGAAGAGGTCACAACCCGCGAGCTTGGGTTTTCGATTCTGGATATTGTGCGAAACAATCCCGAGGAAATTCGGATCGGGCAGGAGGTATTCAGGCATCCCGCAGGCATCCTGAATCTTACTCAGTTTACCCAGGTAGGCCTGGTGGCCAAAGCTATGGCGGACTGGTCCATTCTGAAAGAAAATGGCCTGCTGAAGTCCGATGCAGCTTTTGCTGGCCATTCCCTGGGAGAGTACGCAGCACTGGCAAGTCAGGGAATTCTTCCTCTTCAATCCGTTATTCGCATCGTCTATCACCGAGGGCTCACAATGCAGTCTCTGGTGGAACGGGATAGCGAAGGAAACAGTCCTTATCGAATGACTGTAGTTCTGGGTAATCGCAAGGCCGGTCTTACAGAAGAAAAGATCCATCAACTTGTGGAGGAGGTTCGAACGAATTCGAAGCTTCCCCTGGAGATTGTGAACTTCAACATACGAGATCGGCAGTATTCGGTGACCGGTCATATTGATGCCGTAGCCAGCCTGGAAGAGGAGCTACGCAAAGTATCCGGTGGTCATAAGACATTTGTGCGAATACCGGGAATCGACGTTCCGTTCCATTCTGGAATTCTTCTTCCGGGCGTTCCGGCCTTTCGGGAAGTTCTGGAACAGAATCTTCAATCGGTGCAGGGACTGGATCAACT
>JBHIXQ010000210.1:0-5222 GCA_041984705.1 Leptonemataceae bacterium
GACGCCCTGACTTAAAAAGAATAAGGTTTGAAAGAGAGCAGACAACGTTTTCGTTATCATACTTTGCTGATAGCTTTTCCCTGTTTCTACTATAGAATCCGCCATATATAGAATGCGCTATATTTCCATGGCAGACCAATGGTTTCTATTCTTGATTTCCCTGCTGCCGCTTACCCATAAGTTCCGGTTTCTAATGGAATAAATTATAATTTAGTTTACATATGAGATATTCGACTCTAAATCTGCTCATGCTTGGTTCCATTCTACGTAAAAGCGTTCTAATTATTCTGCCTTTCCTATTTGTAGCCTGCTCCGATGTCGCTTACGAAGGCATTACCTGGAGTTCCGACGGAATTGTTGGTGTCAATGAACTGGATCTGGATAACAGCCGAAATACCCATTACTATCTCTTCAAGCGGTCTTTCATTGGAACATTGGAGGAAATCCAGGAAGTTCGCATACCGACTCCCCAGGAAGACGCATTCGCTATCCGGGGATGGCGCCCCACAGATGCACTTAAAGAAGGCCTGATTAGCTATCAGCTACTGACAACATCCGGAACCCCTGAAACCGATCCAAATGCTGCTTCTATGGTGCATGGTAAGCCTGGACCTACTGGTGTACTCGTATATTATACAACGGCACACGGAGTATTGCGCCAGAGCCCCAGGGACAACACAATGGCTATCCTCTATGCCAACACAGCAAAGGCCCGGGACTCTCGCTACCAGGGCCTGGAGGGCACCCCTATTTCCGACCGGTTTCACGGAACCCATGGTGTTCGAGGTGAGCTGGAAAATGGATTGTTGAAGACCGAAATCAGACTGGATGAAAACGGAAAGCCGTTTGATCCATATTTCATTTTTCCCGGCAAGATTGAGTACAGCTACGAAAATGGAAAAATCACATCCAAAAAAGCATTCGATAGCGAGGGTAAGCCCACCACTTTCAAGGTTAATGACTGCCATGAAATCAAATCCAAAAACGGACCCAATGGAGTAACCAACGAAAGTTGTTTTGATAAAGAAGGGAATGCCATTGTCTATTCAAGTTCCGACCCCTATCATCAGGCTCAGTACACATATGCTCCGGACCATGAATTGATTCAGTATCTGGACAAAGAGGGAAACCCGGCTTATGGTTCAGATAATCAGGATTATACGGATCTAAAAAGAACGGGGCTGCCAGCTCAAGGAGAGGTAACCGTCGAATACCTCAACCGAAAGGGCGAAAAACTCCCGGATGTGAACCGGATAAAGACTGTAATGGGTCCGTTCAATGAATTACAGGAGTACTCCTGCTGGAACAAGGATAAGCCCACAACTTGCGAAGCAGGATGGCACAAGCATACCCGAAAGTACGAAAACGGATTTATCGTAGAATCCGCCTATTATGATAAAGAAGGTAAGCTATTTGAAGAAGATGACCTGGGTTTTGCACGCAGAACATGGAAGCGAAATGAAGCCAATATAGTAACCGAAATTCGCTCTTATAATGCCGAAGACAAGCTGGCAGGTAAACCAAACATGTTTGCCCCGGTTTATGTTACAAAGTATAGCGAAGGTCGATTGTCGGAAGTGCGGTTTCTGGATTCGGAAGAGAAGCCCACTTCGCATCCGGACAGAGATACAGACTATGCCATAGTTAAGTTTAAATACCCGGAGCCCACGGTTAGAGAAAGATGCCTATTTGACGAAAAAGAGAAAGCATATAAAGAGGAAGGCAGCGGACACAGTTGTGAGCGAGCGCAACTGAACGAACACAAATGGCCCATCCAGTTTTCCTTTTTCGATGGAGAAATGAAGCCGGTAGCCCATCCAACGGCCAAATACCATTCCCAGAAAATTGAATGGGATGACCGTGGCTACCTCACCACCATCAAGTATTTGGACAAAGAGGACAAGCCCATCCATATTGGACAGGTATCCATACACGAGGTGCGTCTAAAGCACACCACTTTTGGGGCCACCAGCGAAGAAGCCTTCTTTGACAAAGACGGAAATCCAGCTGAAAACGGACTGGGCACTCATAAGACGGAACGATATTACAAAGAAGGCCGCTACTTTCAGGCGAAGCTCTATGACAAGAACGGCCGACTGAAGTACACTTTTGATTATTGATCGGTGCTCACAGACGTTCTCTCGGCTGGTTCGCCGACCAGGCCCAGAAAGAGCCCGGGAATTCAATCCACTCGGCCCCGCATCCGGGGCCCGAGTCTACGCTGGCAAGGCAAGCTAGATCCGACCTTAACCGAGCCCCAGCTGTTTCATTCTGTAAAGTAGAGCCGTTCGTCCCATACCCAGGATTTCCGCCGCCCTGGTTCGATTTCCGTCGGTCTGATCCAGAGCCGACTGAATCACCCTTCGCGTAAAGTCCTCGATCATCTCTCCCAGGGGACGATCGAAGACAAATTCTTCTCGTGCAGTAACTTCTGGCCCGGCATTCAATGCGGTGCCCGATTCAGCAGAGATTACGATTTCCGATGGCAGGTCAGAGATCTGAATCAATGGTCCATCCGTGGCAGCCAGAGTGCGTAGAAGAACGTTTTCCAGCTGTCTGATGTTTCCAGGCCAGGGAAACAATCGCATGGCCTGCATGGCAGCACCATCAATATCGGGAACTTCCTTTCCCAGTTCAGCGGACATCTCCATGCGCAGATGATCAATGAGTACAGGAATATCCTCTCTGCGATCCCGCAGAGGAGGTAAATCTATAGAAAATGCATTGATCCTGTAATAAAGATCTTCGCGAAATATGCCTTCCTGAATACTTTCGCGTAAGTCTCGATTCGTTGCAAAGATGAATCGACAGTTCGCACGAATGGTTTGATTTTCCCCGAGTCGACTATAGGTTCCATCCTGTAGCAAGCGAAGCAGCTTGGCCTGAAGCTCCATGGGCATCTCTCCGATCTCATCGAAGAACAGTGTTCCATCCCCTGCCTGCAAAGCTTTCCCTGCCCGATCCGAACGAGCATCTGTGAATGCTCCTTTTACATGGCCAAATATCTCATCTTCCAGCAAATGCGAAGGAATGGCAGCGCAGTTAACCACCACAAATGGCCTTTCCGGACGATCGGTATCATGAATCAGTCTGGCCATGAGTTCCTTGCCAGTTCCTGTTTCCCCGGTTACCAGCACCGGACGATTGCTTCCGGAAGCCCTCTGCACGCTGTCAATGGCTGCATGCATCAATGGGCTGCGGTAGATCAATGTATGCTCGGCCAGCTTCCTGCGATGCACCCGATTATCGGCAAGATATTCCGAAAGCCTTTCCGCTTCCGACTCGGCCCGCTTCCTTCGCTGCTCCAGATCCTGATAATATATCTGATTATGTAGAAATAAAGCCAGAGACAGTCTTAGAGCCTCGATAAGCGAAATCTCCTGATGAAAATAGGGAGACTGATCCCTTTTTTCTCCCAGAGCAATTAGACCCACCCATCGACCGTCGTAGAGTAACGGAATTAATAGCTTGAACTGCTCCTCCTGCAGGAACTGAAATGCCTGGTCCATTCTCTGGGCCAGCCTGGGATAGCGCCGGCGAAACTCGGAGTCTGCCAGCGCGGGCACATCCAATCCTTTCTCCAGAACAATAGTGCGATCCAGATAGGTCATGGCCGCAGTATCGCTGGGCTGGGGGCCGCGGAACCGGCGAAACAGCTGCTCCAGGATGCGCCTTGCCTGTGCAGAAACCGGTCCCCGGTGAAATAATCTCAATGATGCATTTCGGTCCACGCAGAGTATAAAGCCATTTCTGAATTCAATGGCGCTATTCAGTGCACGAAGTATTCGCTCCAGGGCAGGATGAATCTCTCCGCTAATTTTTCTCTCAGCATGAAACAGAGAAGAAATAACATCTTCCACTCCAGGGGGAGAGGGAAACAATCTGTGCCTCAGTCCGGGTTCGACAAAGCGACCGTATACAATGCCCAGTGCAGAAAGCAAAATCAGCATGGTTGTGTGAAATTCCGCAACCTCCGGGCCCAGGCTCTTGAGCATATAGCCCACGGATAGCCCAAGAAACACTGCGCCCGCCACCACCACGGATCCAGAAAGGGTAAGCCTGAGCCAGAACGTGCGAAGATCAAATAATCCGTGGAACAGAATGGAATAGATTAGAAGGGAAAGTAACACCAGGGTCGTGGGAGGACCGATGTTATCCAGAAAGAAGTTACCCATCAAAGGCAGAAAGACCGAACATACGTAGACAAATAAGAGCGATAGAAAGGTGCCAATGATCAGGAGCCGGATGTGAGTCCTTTGCCGGTCATTTCGAATAATGTATCGATATCGAAAAATTAGAAGTGCAATGCCTCCCAGAACCAGAATCATGATCCAGGCGCTGGTAACGGGAAAAAGTGGTCCGTAATAGAATACAATCAGATCATCCACCACTTCTCTGTGATGGATCCATTGTTCCATGAAGAAGGCAGGAGCCACGGCTAAAGATCCAATAGCGGCAGCTAGAAGCCGATAGATGCGGTTCCGGGCCGGTCTGGGTTCATAGAGAAACTCACAAACCAGATAGAAAGCCAGCCCCAGCCCCAGACTGGCCACTCCTCCCACTGATGGAATCAATGGAATTTCAATTCTATAGATGAAGATCAGCCATTTCGAGATGGAGTTGCAAAGCAACCATACGATGAGGCAGATCAACATGGCCATAAAGGCCCATTCGGTTTTATTCTTTCTCGACTTTCGCGCAAGGAGCACGACTACCGGAATAAGTACGGCGCTGGCCAGCGCATGGGCAGCCACCATGGTATGAATCCAGAACATTTTCCCCCCGATTCTGGAATGATTAATGATTCTCTATTAACCTTGGTGTATTTCAACCCTGGATTCTGACAAGCCAAATGTATCGCTCCATCGATTCTCCCCGGCAATAACTGAGCCCATCAAAAAGCCCCCGCGTAGACCATGACCTCCCAGGGAGCCACGTCGTCTGAGATTCATTACCACCGTCAGTTTTTTTGACAGGTCAAACTTACTGACGCCAGGAAAGCTGACAGAGACGTAATACAGAGTCCGTTGGACGCGGGCTAAATTGTTTCTATCGACTAATTTCTTGCATTTTCTGTATTGAGGTTAGCAACTCGGACACAAGTGCCAGACGGGCACAGAATACTGTGACTCGGCGATTCAGAGCCATATTCTGGTCCTTTCGACTCTGCGAAGCGGGCTGTTTACTTGCTCATCTCTCTTGAACTCATCTTCAATTCATGT
>JBHIXQ010000211.1:0-260 GCA_041984705.1 Leptonemataceae bacterium
GTTCAGCTGATAGCTGCGATGAGAGAAGTATCTATGATACGCTGCCGTAACAAAAAACATTCCGACCGCGTAGTTGATTGCGAAGAGTGCCACATACTCCCACTTGAACGGGAAAAACAGGATTCCAAGACACATCAGATGCAAAACGATGAAAGGTATTACAAAACCAAACTTATACTGCTTTAGCGATTCCACGTTAGATACGAACCCTCCCCCGGTAGCCGGTTGCAAAAAAAGATAGTGAGGCGCATCGGACTACA
>JBHIXQ010000211.1:270-5194 GCA_041984705.1 Leptonemataceae bacterium
TTTCCAGGCTTAAGTTACATCTATGGACATTAAGCCTGGACAAAGTTACTACCAGAGTCAGATAGGGTAGCGAGAATTTAGAAGGAATCCCGGGCGCATAAAGCCAGCACGGCGGCGCAAATACGAACCGCCCCGGGCGCATAAAGCCAGCACGGCGGCGCAAATATGAACTGCCAGGGGCCTATAAGAGCGCCCGCAGGCGAGTAGATGCGACTATAGCTGATTAAGATCCGTATTTGGGATCGTCAGGATTGGATTCTTTGCAAAGCTCGGGAAAGGTCCGGCTGATTACCTGGTCATCGGTAACAGAAAAGCCCGCGAAAAATCGTCCTATTCCAGAACGCCTTTCGTAGATGCGATCTGCCCCTTGCGGCGATCATCCACAGCGATGCCCATACGAAGAGCATGGCCCAGAGCTTTGAATACCGCCTCATGGATGTGATGCCGGTTATCCCCGTAATGCACCAGAACATGAAGATTCATGCGAGCGTTCATGGCAAATTTCTGTAGGAATTCCAGGCTCAGCTCTGCATCGTAGATACCAAACTTACCTTCTTTGATGCTTTCCGGCCCCCGGTAGGTGAAGTTGAATCGTCCACTCAGGTCCAGAGCCACAGTGGTGAGCACCTCATCCATGGTCAGGGTAAAATGGCCATATCGATGGATGCCTTTCTTATCCCCCAGTGCCTCATGCAGAAGGCCACCAAACACAATGGCCGTGTCTTCCACGGAATGATGGCAATCAATACCTATATCTCCGCGCAACAGCAAATCCATATCGATCAAGCTCTGCTTGGCGATGTGCGAAAGCATATGATCAAAGAAAGGAATCTCGGTATTCAATGAAGCTTTTCCTGACCCGTCCAGATCGATCTTCATACTGATATTCGTTTCTGATGTTTCTCTCTTCTTCTCTGCTACTCGCAATGCTATCTCCGATTTCGCCTGGATGTATAGGGCCCGGCGTTTTCAACCGGAGCCCTACGGATCATACATCGGTTCCGGGCCCATACTTTCTAAAGAAGTAGAGGCCCGGACTTTCAGCCTCTATCTTTTTTACGCTTTCGGTATTGCTGATGGATGTCCTTCATCCACTTTTCTTTAGTCTGACGAAGAGCTTCTTTAGATTCATCCGCCACCGATTTCTTGCGGGTTTTTCGGAAATCCTCAACAATCTGCACTTCCTTTCTCAGCCTCTGGAATTGATCCAGAAGATCTGCCGGGATTTCTCCTCGCTTCACCGCCTCCAGGACGGCACATCCCTGTTCCTGTTCATGGGAACAATCCCTGAAGCGGCAATCATCGGCCAGCTCCTCAATCCTGGAGAAAGCTCCGCCGGTTTCCATGCGATCCAGACCCAGCTCGCGCATTCCAGGGGTATCCAGAATTCCGAATCCTTCCTCATGCCATATCCAGTCCCGACGCACCGTGGTATGACGACCTTTTCCGGTAGCTTCGCTAATGGCTGATGTTTCCTGCATCGCTCGACCAAGCATGGAGTTCACCAGCGTGGATTTTCCTGCGCCGGATGGCCCCACAAAGCAGACCAGAGGGATGGGAGGTCCTGCTTCGTCTGTAGGTCGCAATTCTCGAATCGCATCCACCAGATCTCCTGGATTCAGAATGACCGGTGCTCCCTCTCCGGTGCTCTCTTTAGAGTCCGGGTGCACCACGCTGCCATCCCCTGTTTCCGATGAGTCGATCCTGGCAGTAACCAGATGTATGGAGGAAATAAAGCGGGAAGCATCCTCTTTTAATTCCAGGGCCCGCTCATAATCCAGATCACATTTTGTGATTACCAGATGCACCGGGATATCTCCGGCCAGGGTTATATAACGGAGCAGTCCTCCATGGGACAATGGACGATCCACAGGCATCACCACAAACATCAGATCCACGTTGGCTGCAATCAGCTGCATTCCGTAGCTCTGCCCCGCCTGTTTTCTGCTCAGCAGACTTCGCCTCCTGCCTACCGATTCGATTAGAACCATGGTATCGATCTGCCTGTAATGCACCAGATCCCCAACGGCCGGCATCACTTCTCCGGCCTCCATTAACTCTTCCCATCCCATGGGCGGAAGCATCAGAAATCGACCGGGCAATATTCCCCGTACAGGCTGAACTTCACTCAAATTTTCGCCCTTAGAGCCCAGAGGCAGGACTCCGAATTCCTCGCCGTAATGGGCCACAACGATGCCGGTAGATCCGGTATCGTGGGCGGAATTGAGCTGTTTTTTTCCGGTGCCCTCTAGATGAGTCGATTGCGACGAGTCTTCACCGGATTGACTTTGATTGGATTGGTTTTTTATCATTGTCTGACTCCAAATGGCCTGATCAGGCCTGGCAGCTTGAGCTGCCTCTGGACGCATCTATCCCCGCTGCTTTCGCAGTAATTTTTGGGGTAGATACGTGAATCAAACAATCATGTTGAACCTGGGATGCGAGACCGCACTGAACTGTGCTGCATCCCCCATCGCAGTCAAGTAAGTTATTCTAGCGAGTGTTGGCCACCTTCGCAGGGCGAGCACCGGCGGGTTTACGGTCGGAATACATATCTTCGATGAGACTTTCGTATCGATCCGTAACCACATGACGTTTGACCGAAAGCTTGGCCGTCAGTTCATCTCCTGGCTCAAAAGCTTTGGGCAGCAGACGAATATCAACAACTCGCTCAAAACTCTTGAATCCAGATGCCTCGTTTACCAATTCTTTGATCTCTTTCTGAATGGCCGCCCGAACCTCCGGATCCTTGCTCAGTTTTTCCAGATCTTCGGGAGCTGCATCAAAAGCCGCCGGTTCGGGAATTACCAGGGCGCCCAGGTATTTTCTGTCCTGGCCCACCACCATACAATGCTGAATAAGCCTGGACTGCAGCAGCCGGTTCTCAATGGGACCTGGCTCCACGTTTTCACCACCCAGAAGGACAATGGTTTCCTTGGACCGGCCTACGATCTTCAAACAACCATTGGCCGTCATCATTCCCAGGTCACCGGTATTGAACCAGCCATCCGGACTCAGGACCTTGACGGTAGCCTCTTCGTTGCGATAATAACCTGAAGTAACCTGAGGCCCTCGAACATGAATCTCCCCTTTTACCGCCAGATGATTGGTAGAACGATTCCTGCCCGGTTCGTTGCTCCATTGGATTTCACCGGTATTCAAATCCACAATACGAATCTCTGTATCTTTGTAGATGGGCCCCACAGTTCCTGGAACCAGGTTATCAAAAGTCCGTACAGCCAGAACCGGCGAGGTTTCTGTGAGTCCGTAGCCTTCCAGCACCGGAATTCCAATATCATTGAAAAACTTATCTACATGGATGGGAAGTGCTCCACCACCGGACACAGAGCCGCGCAACGATCCACCGGTGGCTGCGCGAATCTTTCGCAGAACAATGAAGTCCATCAGAACAGCCGGCACGGCCGTAACGGTCCATTTCAAGATCTGGTAGGGAAGATTTAACAGATACTTCCCGGTATCTGGTTTCAATCGCAGGTTATTTCGCCGAATGGCCCGACCGGATCCGCGAAAAGCTCCAGCCAGACTTACAGCCACTTTGAATAATCCTCTTCGCACGGCAGGGGCTTTGGCCACATTCATCAAGATTCCGGCATAGATACTTTCCCAGAGTCTGGGAGCGGAAGCCATGAAAGTTGGTCTTACCAGTTTCAAATCCTCTTTCAAAGTGCGTATGGAAGAGTAATATGTACAGGTACCACTGTAAATGGACATCAGTTCAAATGTCCTTTCGAAAATATGCCACACTGGCAGAATAGAAAGAATCCGTTCCGAAGGCTTAATCTGGAAAGGCATTCTCTTGACCTGCGAAACAAGATTACCGTGGGAAAGCATCACTCCTTTGGGAAGCCCGGTGGTGCCGCTGGTATATATTAGCGAGTACAGGTTCGCAGGACCAATCATCGCTACGCGATCCATAATGCAGGAGGGATTAAGGGCCAGGTAATCCCGGCCCAGGGATTTTAAGCCTTCCAGACTTCCGGACTTCTCTCCGCTTTCCTCCAGGGTAATAATCGCAGAAAGCCTGTTCAAATCGACGGAAGTCCGATGGAGCTTTTCCAGAGTAGACCGGTTCTCCACTCCCGCCAATTTCATTTGCGAATGCTCAACAATAAACTGGAGTTCTTCCACAGTGACATCGGTGCCCCGGGGAACATCGGCGGCTCCAGCCAGAGTAATCCCCATGCTCATCTGTATCCATTCATATCGATTGTCCGCAAACAATCCTACCCGATCCCCGGCACTGATGCCAAGGGAGATCAGTCCGGCAGCGATCTCCGATGCTTCCTTGAACAGTTGATCATAGGTAAATACATTGTAGGCTCCGGCGCGCCGAACTGCAAAGGCTCCACGATTTCCAAATCTTCGCTTGCTCAAGACAAACATCTGAGCAACATTATTCATCTGTTCCATTTCCACTCCTCCTGAAGTCCGTAATCTCACAGGTATTCAGAGTAGCATGGTATCCGTATTACATCGCCGCGAATTATACACCGATACCGGCATATTATAATTTGCTACATTGAATGCTCCACGGAGTAGTGAATTTATCGCCCGGATTCAGCCATGTTTTCTGCCCTGTACATCTGAGGCGTTTTTCCGGTATGCTTCTTAAACGAACGATGAAATGAGCTTCGGGAGTTGAATCCCACTGCCAACCCGATGCTCAAAATGCTGCGATCCCTCTCCTCTCGAAGCATTTGCAGGGCCGCACGAATCCGATAGCCATTCACCAGGTCAGAAAAGCTGCAACCCATCCTTGAATTGAGAACCTCCGAGACTTGATGGGTGCTGAGTTCTAGCTCCCGGGCCATAGATTGCAGATTGAAATCTTCATCCAGGTAGGGTCGCTCCTGTTCCATTAGAGCAGTAAGTTTTTGTTCAATCGCATCCACATCCAGATGCA
>JBHIXQ010000212.1:0-5179 GCA_041984705.1 Leptonemataceae bacterium
CTTCAAGGCAAACCGATGGATATAATTAACCTTTTTCAAATGGGTGGCCCCTTCATGTGGCCCATCCTCACCCTTTTGATCCTCACAATCAGCCTGGCCCTGGAGCGTCTCATCTATTATGCCTGGACCTACAGCTACCCCGGAGAGCCGGATGATTTTATTCGGGAGGGAAGCCCGAGCCAGCCGGAGGTCCGGACCATCCTGGATCGGCTGCTTCCGGATGCATCTGGTCGATTTGCACGATTCGCTCCTGTGCGCATGGTAACCACTGTGAGTGCTCGCCATGGAAATTCAGGTCAATCCTTCGATGCTGCTCTGCAAAGAGCAGGAAATGAGATCAGTGAGGAGATGAGCAGGCGACTGTCCCTGTTTCCGCTGGTGAGTTCGGTGGCTCCCATGATCGGTCTGCTGGGTACAGTGGCAGGCATGATGGAATCTTTTCAGGCCATCGCCGCCAGTGGAGGTCAGGCCAACATGGGGGAACTGGCGGATGGAATCTGGGTGGCTATGACCACTACTGCATTTGGTCTGATGACCGGAATACCTGCCTATCTGTTTCATGGATTGTTTCTAAGTGTCGTAAACCGCCGACTGTCCCTGATGAATCGCACAGCTCATTACCTGGAAGAACGGGGAGGGCATTCGATTCAGGAGGTAGCATGAGACTTCCGCCGCTGAACAAGAAGAGCAATGTTATGGACATCGCGCCCATGGTGGATCTCGTATTTTTGCTTCTGGTCTTCTTTATGGTGGGCTCGAAATTCGCTACTCCGTCCCTGGAAATGGAACTTCCATCGGCAAGTTCTGGTAACAATAGCGATTCGGAAAACATAGTCATCTCCGTGGACAGGCAAGAAAGGATTTATCTTGCAGGGACCGAGGTTAACCAGACATCGCTTAGCGAAAGTCTTTCAGAAGTGATCCGAAAAAGACCCGGAACGCAGGTCCTTCTTCGCGCGGATGGGAAAATCACATACGACCTTTTTGTTCAGGTTATGGATCGAACACGCAAGGCCGGAGTGCAGAATCTGAGGCTGGAATATGAACCGAAATAGCTGGGATCAAACACTCAGAAGGGGCTCCCTGTTCTGGATTTATATCGCATTTTTTTTCCCGGCCTCGCTATTTCTCATGATTCAGCAATCCTCGCCCGACCCACCGGCGGACGATGCCCAGGTTTCACATATTTCGTTTCGCTTTTCGCAACCGGCAAGTCAGGGAAATGAACCGGCGAAGAATACGGATTCCCCAGGAGAAGAAAGAAGCACAACTTCGGGCGAAGGCAAAAACCTGTATCTTTCGCAGGTTCTTAGCAGGATTGAGAGAAATAAAAGATATCCACTCCGGGAATTGAATGACCGGATCCAGGATTCGGTTTATGTTAAGCTCAGTATTTCCTCTACCGGCGAATTGGCCCATGCCAGTGTAACGGCTCCGAGCAAGTATTCAGCATTCAATGCAGAAGCAGTGAACTGTATTCGCCGAAGTGCACCGTTTCCTCCCTTTCCTTCCGAAATGGAACAGGGCTCCATTACTCTAAACCTGAAAATGGACTTTCGCCTGCAATAATTCAATAGGGGCGCTCCCGGGGTAATCTCACTCCACCTATTTTCACCAAAATCCTTTTTGTAATGTTCGGTGCGACAAAAAAGGCTACAGGGCAGCTCTGTTTCTTTCAAATGCAATGATCGCAAAGTGATGTTGCCGTCCGGCCCCCTACTTGTGACTCTGGTTCCCGGGGCGACTCCAATCGTGCTCAACGGAGGAAGACATGATTACATTATTCAGAGTATCCGGTTGGCTGGAAGGAGGTTCCTATTTGCTACTTCTGTTGGTCGCCATGCCTCTGAAGTATATCTGGGATGAACCTCTGGCTGTTCGGATCGTAGGGATGGCCCACGGTATTCTCTGGATCATCTACTGTGCAATGGCTCTGTGGCTGGCCCTGCGAGACCACTGGGGGGCTAAAAAGCTAATATACGCCTGGATCGCATCCTTATTGCCTTTCGGTCCCTTCGTTTTCGATCATAAGTATCTGACTGGAGAGCAGCAGAACGAAGCGAAGTCGTAAAGATTTCGTCTCCGCGAAAGACTGCAAGATAAACTGGCAGAACCTCATTATTTAAACGGGGCCACCGGGGCCCCGTTCTTCGTATTACTGATTCAACTGGATGGATCTTTCCGCCTCAGTTTGAAATTCGCACTGTAGGCCTGGGATCGCTGGAGTCGATGGGTTGCGGAGCGCCCGGGCTGGCCGTTCCAGTGCCAGTGTATATCTGAATCTGATACGTTCCTGCTTGTAGAAAGTCAATGTAGCGAGGAGATGAGGATTCGTCTGTCTGGCTGTAATGGGTCCCCTCGGATGCCGACGGAGCTGTCGTTAGATCTGTAGGACATCCGGATGCCTGTACTGCCGCAGAAATCACCCTGGAGCTGGTACCAATTTTAGCGAAATTCTTTATCTCCAGCCTTGTTCCCACCGAGGCATTGACCTGGATCAGCACACTATAATCGCTGGTGGAGTTTACTCCGCTTCCATGATCTGTAAACATCTCCTGCTCGGTACTGGATGCTGTGTAAAGTACCCGCGTACCTGTAGTAGTTCCTCCACCTCCACTGGAGCTGGTAACTTCGCAGTTCTGAGGAGGTACCACAGCGGTAGCCAGAGCGATTAGAGCCAGCGCCTCATCGCTGCCTTCGTCTTCGGGCTGACCCAGCAAGCCGCAGCCCACGATGCTGTATATGCTCATCCCCAAAATGGCGATCCGAATCATTCTTCTTGTAGTCATTTTGACTCTCCTATTTCTTGAGATTGCGTCTCAATATCGCACAGCGGACTGTCTGTCATCCTTTTTTTGAGACTCATTCTCATTCTCGCTTGTCAGGAAATTCCGCTCTTCATTCCGTGGCCCCCATGCTACAGAAATTAACCTCTCGAACCATGGCAGTGGTTGTGGCACTGCTTCTTCTTTCCGGCGCTGCGCTGGCCAGTGCTCCAAAGCGCATTGTATCTCTTAACGGAAGTATGACCGAGATCCTGTTCGCCATCGGCGCCGGAGACCAGGTAGTGGGTGTAGACACCTCGTCCATTTACCCTCCCAGAGCCCAGGGACTCCCTAAAGTAGGGTATCAACGAAAGATTTCTGCCGAGGGAGTACTTTCCCTGAAGCCGGATTTAATCATAGGCACAGGAGAAGCAGGGCCTCCGCCGGTACTGCAGCAGTTGCGATCCAGCGGAGTGGATCTAAAGCTATTTGAAGATAAATGGACTCCGGAATCCACCTATGCGAAGATTCTTTTCGCAGGAAAGCATGCAGGCAAAGAAGAGGAGTCCCGGGCTCTGGTATCCCGTATGAAGCAGGCCATTGCAGCGCTTGCGAAGCCTGAGAAGGAATGGCGGGTTCTATTTATCTATGCTCGAGGGCCCGGAATGGTTCAGGTTTCCGGATCCGGAACTCAGGCCCACAGCATGATAGAGCTGGCTGGCGGAAAGAATGCCATTACCGGATTTAACGGCTTTCGACCTCTTACTTCGGAAGCCATGGTGGGTGCCAATCCAGAGGTCATCCTTATCCCCACCCGTGCACTTGCAAGCATCGGTGGAATAGATGGACTGCTTCGCATTCCGGGAGTAGCTCTTACCGATGCAGGCAAGAATCGCAGAGTGATCGCCATGGATGATCTGCTACTGCTGGGTTTTTCCTCCAGGCTTCATATCGCGCTTCAAGATTTGGTTTCGGAATTGTCTGCGCTGAAATGAGATTTCCGGTTCACATCGTCCTGACAGCCGCAGGTCTGGTCACCCTTCTGGCTGCCACTGTCACTTCCATGTGCATGGGAGCCTTCGCAATTCCCGTGGAATGGATTCCAGCCTTGCTTCTGGGACAGGCGACAGAGGACCAGGCTATGGCTTCTCAGGTTCTCTGGGCCATCCGTCTGCCGCGAATTGTCCTGGGGGTTTTTCTGGGCGGCGCCCTGGGATTCGCCGGTGCGCTGATGCAGGGACTTTTTCGCAATCCTATCGTGGATCCAGGTCTTATAGGAATTTCGTCCGGGTCAGCACTGTTGGCCGCCATTTCCATTGTTCTGGGCGCTCATATCCCATTGCTTCAGGGGAATGCCGCTCTTTCCGTGGCAGCCTTTCTGGGTGGCGTAGGTACCTGCTTTCTGGTTTACATCATCTCTACAAGATCCGGCCGAACCAACATCGCCACGCTGCTACTGTCCGGCGTGGCAATTATGGCTCTGGCAGAGGCCTTCATTGGATTTCTAACTTTTCTAGCCGATGACGATCAGCTTAGAGATCTTACCTTCTGGCGCATGGGAAGTTTGAGCGGTGCCACCTGGCAAAAGCTGCCCTACATTCTGCCGGTGCTGGCTCTTCCTCTGATCAGCTTTCCTTTTCTGGGCAAAGGTCTGAATGCTCTATCCCTGGGCGAAAGGGAGGCCAGGCATCTGGGATTGCCGGTGGAACGATTCAAGCAGTCTCTGGTCATCGTATCAGGACTGTGCGTGGGAGCCGGCGTGGCTGTGGCTGGAATCATAGTTTTCGTAGGTCTCGTAGTTCCGCACCTGGTTCGCCTGGCTACCGGGCCGGATCATCGCACTTTGCTCCCCTATAGCTTTTTACTGGGCGCAATTGTGCTCACTCTGGCAGATCTTCTGGCAAGAACCGTGGTTGCTCCAGCCGAACTTCCCATCGGAATCATCACCGCCTTTCTGGGGGCTCCCTTTTTCCTGTATTTGATCCAGCGAAAGAAAGGAGAGCTATCATGGGCTTGATACTTGACAACGTCAGTTATCGCGTGGATTCCCGATGCATTCTAAAGAGTGCAAGCATGGAAGTGCATCCAGGTGAGCTGCATGTTCTTCTGGGGCCCAACGGAGCGGGAAAGTCTACGCTTCTGGGCTTGCTTACAGGCGATTTACAACCTTCCAGCGGATCGGTCCTTATGGATCAGCGACCCATAAAGGATTACCGGTCTCGAGAACTGGCTCGTCGTCGAGCAGTACTACTGCAGTCCAGCGTGGTTCCATTCGCATACCGGGCCAGAGAAATCGTTTTACTGGGACGGCTTCCGCATCCGGATTCAGGTCTGGACGATTGGGCTGTGGCAAGATCCTTACAACGAACGGAATCCATTCCCTTTAGCGAGCAGTCCTATCTCACTCTATCTGG
>JBHIXQ010000213.1:0-4843 GCA_041984705.1 Leptonemataceae bacterium
GTTGATTTCGCTGGCCACAACGGCAAATCCCTGTCCATCATGGCCGGATCTGGCAGCCTCAATACTTGCATTGATAGAAAGAAAGGACAATTGCTCCGAGATCTTCTGAAGAGTCTGCACTATATTCAAGACCTTACCTGCTCCGAACTCAATTCCCTGCATACCTTGCGCCAGTTCGCCCACCACCGTCTGTCCTTCGGCAGCCAGCTTTCGTCCGCTACCTGCTCGGTCAGTGGCCTGGTCTATGCGATCGTGTAGAATGGATGCTGAATCCACGGTCCGACCAATCATGGCTTCTACCTGGGTAGACAGATGATTCTGTTTTTCCGTGAAGGTAGCCACGTCCTGAACAGCTTTGCTGATCAATTCCATCAAAGCATGTATCTCTTCCAGCTGTGCCGACTGTTCTTCTACTGTAGAGTTGATGTCCACAGAAACGTCATTCATGTCTGCTGCTGCTAGTTCCATCTGGTCGACGCTGGTATGAATCTGGGAGATAAGACCATACATTCGTTCCTGGATGCGGTTGAATACCTCGGCGATAGCTCCTTCTGCAGTGGCCGGTTCAACTTCAAGTTTTGTACTCAGGTCTCCTTCGCCTCTGGCCATAGAGTCCATGGACCGCATTAGCTCAAACCAGTTCGTTCTAGCATTATGTTCGGAAAAATTCAGGCCGTTGCTTTCTTCCTCTGCAGTAACTCGAAGAGGAGTTATTCTTTTAATGATCCAGAAAAATAGCAGGGCCAGGCCAAAGGCCCAGAGAATGTTGCTGCCAACACCCATAAATTGAATGCCAAGTTGCTGTAGCCGGCTGATAGGCTCTCCGCTGGCTGAAGTTGCAAAGCTACCGACATTTCCTACCAGAGCCAGTGCGATGGTGCCCCAGACGCCGCAGACGCTATGCACGGTAAACGCTCCTACAACATCATCCAGGCGAAAAAAGTATTCGAGAAGGCTCACAAACAGCGCTGCGATAATACCAGCAATGATACCTACGAAAAGGGCCATGGCCGGACTCAGCATATGGCATCCCGCTGTAACCGCAACAAGGCCTCCCAGAATACCATTGATTCCATCTTCCACGGCAGGGGCCCGAAAGCGAATCCAGCTCACCACCATGGCAGAAAGGGCGCCGCCAGCCGCGGCCACAGTGGTATTTACCAGAATCAGAGGGATGTTATCGGTGTAGGCGAGGGTGCTTCCGCCATTGAATCCCAGCCATCCAAACATCAGGATAAAGGTTCCAAGAGCCGCCGCCGGCAGGTTGTGACCGGTAATCTTTCTTGGTTTGCCGTTTTCGTCGAATTTATCCTGACGTGGACCCAGCATGATAATGGCTGCAAGAGCGATCCATCCACCAGTGGAATGCACAACGGTACTTCCTGCAAAGTCGATGAAACCTATTTCACTGAGCCAGCCACCTCCCCAGGCCCAGTGACCGAACACCGGGTAGATCCACACCGAGGCGAAAATGGAAATAAAGATATAGGCTGTGAATCGCATCCTTTCTGCAACAGCGCCGGATGCGATAGTAGCCGCAGTTCCAAGAAAGGTAGCCTGGAAAAGGAAGAATGCGAATTTGGAAGGCTCCTTCATGCCCTCCAGAAAGAAGTAGTCCGTTCCAATCCATCCCATGTAGGACGTGCCGAACATGATCCCATAGCCCAGTGCGAAGAAGGCAACCACACCAATGAAGAAGTCGAATAGATTCTTGAACGCTACGTTGATTGTATTCTTGGCTCGGACCATCCCGGTTTCCAGCATTAGAAATCCGGCCTGCATAAATAGTACAAGAGCAGAAGCGATGATGACCCAGAGTATATCTGCTTCTGCATGAGAAAATGCGGCCACTCCATCGCTGGCCCATGCGCTTCTCGGAAGACAAAGCAGCAGCAAGATTCCGGAACCGAAAGTTAGGATCCGGGGAATGCGCATGGCTCGATAGAATGGTCTATGCATGAAAGTTCAGTGCAAGAAGCAAACCAGCACTGCCGTATAGGGGTCGTAAAGAGTCGGATCTTCGAGGGGAAAACCGATGCAGGTAAAGTTCGGATCCCTTTCCGTGAGACATCCCGACCGATGCATGAGATTGCGAGGAATTATTCCCGGGAAGTTATGGTGGACTGATTTCAAGCGGGGATCCGAGCATTTTCCGTGGCCGGAACTCTCTGAATGTAATCATTCACTGAAAATGCAATTACCGGATAAGGAGTCAGGGATTCCGGCGCACGAACCGTGATTTCAGTCTATACATCATGAGCTGCCCGCTTTCCAGGCAACTTGCTTGCTTGAGCGGATAATTGAATCTTTATTCAGCCTGACCCGGTATATGAATTCAATCCAGCCATGGGGCCCTGGCAAAGGAAGCCTCATTCGGTTCGCCGGTTTGCCAGGAGCACAAAATGAATGATCGACTGAATGGACCTTGCAGGCTATCCGCCCAGGTTTTCATACATCCGCTTTAAATCGGCAGAGATATTTTTTTGCATGGCTTCGTTGGTTCCGCCGCCAATGCTAAGAAGAATTGCATCTCTCAGCATTCGTTCCACAGGATACTCGCGAATATAACCGTAACCGCCCAGCACCTGGATGGCATTCCTGGCCACTTCTTCGGCCATTCCTGTGGCCACCAGCTTGGCGCTAGCTGCTCCCAGGGAGTTTCGCTTTGTAGGATCCATATTCGCTGCTACGTTATAAACCAGGGCCCTGGCAGCTTCCCATTTGGCATAACTTTCGGCAACAAGCCTCTGGATCTGGCCCAGCTCGATCAGTGGCTTACCAAACGCTTTTCGGTCGCGGATGGAATACTGACACATCATATCAATGCATCTTCGGGCAATTCCCAGAGACTGAGCCGCCAGGGTTACACGTTCGATCTCCAGGTTTCTCATCATGGAAGAGGTGCCTTTATCTTCTGTGCCAATGAGATTTTCAGCGGGTATCTCCACATCATCGAAGTGAAGCACTGCCGTACTGGACGCCTTCATGCCCATCTTTTCTTCTTTCTTACCCACTCGAAAGCCTGGATAGGAGGATTCTACTAGGAAAGAGGTAATGGTTCTTTTGCTGCGATCGTCGATCTTTGCATAGATGATAAAAACGTCTCCTTCGTATCCGTTGGTAATGAATTGCTTGGAGCCGTTCAGTATGTACCGGTCCGATTTCTTTTCGGCCATGGTCTGTAAACCGAGCACATCGGTGCCGGCACCGGGCTCTGTCATTCCCATGCCTCCGATTTTCTCACCGTTGATGACGCCGGGCAGATACTTCTTCTTCTGGGCTTCGTTACCACTTACGAATAGATTGTTTACGAATAGAACTTCATGAGCCAGATAACTCAATGTAAAGGCCGGATCGGCCATGCTCATAGTTTCGTGGACGATAACTTCGGCCACAGGGTCCATTCCGGCGCCGCCGTATTCTGGAGATACAGTGAGACCGAATATTCCCAGTTCGCTGCCCAGAGTGTGAAATAGCTCTTTGTTGAAGGTTTCCTTTTCATCGTGCTCGGCGGCCTGGCCTTCCAGGGTCTGCCAGGTGAATTTCTCCACCATTTCCCGTAGCTGGGCATGTTCTTCGGTGGGATTGAAAAGGTCGTTGGGTGCGGATTGGCTGTTGAGGGTCTGCATTTTTTCAGATTGTTCTTTTCAGCAAATACTCGCAATCAGAATTGTTACCTTCCGGCGTTTTTGGCACAAGGACTATGTGTAATCTCTGTCTAATCATATCTGCAGTCGTACTTTCGCTTCTGGCCTACCTATCCTATCAGATTCGAACCCATTACAGATGGTCTCTGACCAGCGTGCAGGAGAAAAGTGCCGGGCTAATCCATTTCTATAGAATTCATATCAATCGGGTATTCAAAGAAGGAGACCTTGGACGGATTCCTCTGGAATGCTCCATTCACTATGCGCTCATGCATCTGGTGGTTCCCCTGGTGTTTTTTGGATTCTTTCTTCGGTCTGACATTAACTTTCTGGGCGTGGTAGCCGGAATCGTAACCAGTCTGCAATTGCTGAAGCATATCTATCCGGGTCAGATCTAAAATCGTTTCTCGGCGTCCGAATGGGGCGCGACATAAGCCGGATCGGCCATGCTTTTCGATTCCTCCTGGCCTCGTTTGGCTGTGACGAAGGACGTCTTTGGCTCTGCGCTTTATTTCATTGACCCGAGTCCAATGACCCAAAAATTGTCCTTCGGTTCGACTGCTTCGGCTTGTCCGAACGATGCAAAATTCAAGGAGCCCTTGCTTTATGAAAATATTCGTACTGGTAAAACAAGTGCCCGATACCGAAACATCTATTAAGGTATCCGGTGCCTCAATTGTAGAAGGCGGAGTAAAATGGATCGTGTCTCCGTTCGACGAGCATGCTCTGGAAGAGTCTCTTCGTCTGCGTGAAAAGACTGGTGGTGAAATTACCGCCGTATCCCTGGGACCGGATCGTTGCGTAGAAGCGCTTCGTACCGCCTATGCCCTGGGTGTTGACAAAGCCGTACATATCAAAGATGAATCCTACAACGTTCTGGATACCGGCTATGCAGCTCGACTGCTGGCGGCTTACCTGAAAGATCAGGGTCCCGATGTTGTGCTTACCGGCCATGTGGCCATCGACTCTTCTTCTTCTCTGGTACCTACCATGGTAGCCCAGCTGATGGGAGCAGCCAGCGTTAACAATGCGGTGGAACTTTCCGTAGAAAACGGAACCGTTAAAGCGAAGCGTGAAATCGAAGGTGGAACAGCCAATATGGAAGTGCCTTCTCCTGCAGTAGTGACTGCGGCGAAGAACCTGAACGATCCTCGCTATCCTTCTCTAAAGGGAATTATGGCCGCGAAGAAAAAGCA
>JBHIXQ010000213.1:4853-5178 GCA_041984705.1 Leptonemataceae bacterium
TGTAGAAGCTTCTTCTCTGGGCGTTGAGCCTCCTTAGATCGAAGTGACTTCTCTGGAAATGCCTCCTGCGCGTCCTGAAGGTCGAATCATCGAAGGCGAAGAGCCTGAAGCCAAAGCCGCTGAGCTTGTGAAATTACTCCGTGACGAGGCCAAAGTCGTCTAAGGCACGATTAAAGGGAGAATAGAATGTCAGTATTAGCAGTAGCAGAAATCAAGGGCGATGCCCTGAAGAAAATCTCCAAAGAGCTGGTAAGCGCCGGTCAAAAGATTGGCGGACCTGTAACAGCTCTACTAATCAATGGAACCGATGATCATGCCAAGGAGC
>JBHIXQ010000214.1:0-5168 GCA_041984705.1 Leptonemataceae bacterium
GGAAATTTCGCCCCAGAACCCATACTGAGAACTGACGCGCTTTACCTTTGATCACATACTCATGAGGTGGCTTGATTTCCACCCGGTCAAATCCGCGATCATCGAAGAATGTCTTAACTCCCAGAATATGGTTGGGATTATCCGGATTTTGCTGAAGACTCAAAGCCTCCCCTTCCGGTGGTCTGGCATTCTCATCGTCCGTTGCACGGATCTCTCCGCGCTGAACAATTTTTAATGTTTTCGTCTCACCCAGCGGAGATGTGGAATCCGCAATCCAGTCCTCTGCTTCTTCGAAGGTTTCCAGATCCAGAAGCAGTAGCGGACTCTGATTCGAGGGCTGCTGCGCCGGATCCTCTGCGAAGATCGCATGGCTGGCAAGATAAATAGTGAGGAGTAAAAACATCCGTGTTTTCATATAAGTGCTCCTAATACTGGTCCTTACTCTTATCGGTGGAATTGAAAGCAAACCTGGCATATGCCGGGGATTTTTCGGGTCAAAAAAGAAAAAAGCAATCGTTTTCTGCCACCGGGTTTTCATACACAGTTCATGACATCGGCAGTTATCATAGACGGAATGAGATCCCCTTTTGGGAATTTTGGCGGCTTTTTGAGGGACATAAGTCCTGCTGACCTGGCCGCTCATGTTGTCCAGGGCGCCATTCAGAGATCCGGTCTGCCTTATAAGGAAATCAAAGAAATCATAATAGGCAATGTACTGCAAACCAACGGTCAGAGCGCCTATCTGGCCCGGCATGCTGGCCTGAAAGCAGGCATGGACATGCGCGTTCCTGCCCTGACGGTAAATAGGCTCTGTGGTTCTGGCCTGGAGGCCGTTAGCATCGCTGCGGCCAATATTCTTCTGGGCCATACAAAGACAGCCGTGGCCGGCGGAGTAGAAGTAATGAGCCAGGTTCCCCATGCCACTCAGGCCATTCGCCGGGGCGTAAAAATGGGAAACCTTGAACTGGAAGATATGCTTACCAACGGACTATTCGATGGCATGGCCGGCGTGGCTATGGGAGGTACTGCAGAAAATCTTGCTCTGGATTATCAGATCAGCCGCGAAAAGCAGGATGAATGGGCTTTGATCTCTCAGACTCGTGCAGAACAGGCAAGAGAAGCAGGATACTTTGCAGAAGAGATCGCACCACTGGAAGTGTCCGATGGAAGAGAGATGGTAGATTTCACCGACGATGAGTTTATCAAAGGCGCCGCTGTTAAAGATAAGTTACCTCGATTGAAGCCGGCTTTTCAAAAGGAAGGGACTGTAACCCCTGGAAACTCCTCCGGCATAAATGATGGGGCCTCGGCTATGGTAGTGACCTCAGAAGATTATGCAAAAGAAAACAGTCTCAAGCCGCTGGCTCGCATCAAATCCTGGGCTACTGCCGGATGCCGCCCGGATCGCATGGGACTGGGGCCGGCCTTTGCCATTCCATTGGCGCTGGAACGAGCAGGCATAGCAGCGGAAGATGTGGATTTGTATGAAATCAATGAAGCATTCGCAGCCCAGTTTCTGGCAGTAAAAGAAGAGCTGGATCTGGATCCGGATCGTACCAATGTAAATGGTGGTGCGATTGCCCTGGGGCATCCTCTGGGGGCTTCTGGAAATCGGGTACTTCTGACATTGATTCGGGAGTTGCAAAGAAGAAAGAAATCCATAGGTGTGGCCTCTCTCTGTATTGGTGGCGGACAGGGCATTGCCATGGTTGTAGAAGCCATGTAGGGCGCTGATCCGATTTCGATATTTCTAACAGGCAGGCAGTTTCGCTTGCGAATTCCAGAACTGAGGCCAGACTGACTGGATGGCTTCCCCTCGCGGACAAAAAAGGCGAGCCGAAATTATTGAGGCTGCACTTCATATTTTCGCCGAGAAGGGATATCATGCAGCCGGTATTGCCGATATAGCCGGTCACCTTGGAATCGGTCATGGTACGGTTTATCTGTATTTCAAGAATAAAGAAGACATTCTGGATACAGCTGTACGTCGCGTGATTCGGGACATGACCTCGATAGTGCTTCTGGAACGACCGGACCAGGCTCGTAGCCTCAAAGAATTTGAAGGACAGATCATGCGCATAGGCTCCGCCTTCTTTGAGCTGTTTCGTAAAGATCTGAGAGGGGCACGCATTATTCTGGAAGAAGCCCCGGCGGTGGCGGATCGAATCCGAAGAAGGCTGGCAAGGGCCTCCGATAACACCGCCTATCTGGCAGAAAGGTTTCTAATCCACGGAAAGAAGCAGGGGTATCTGGCCCCGGAGCTGGATACCGCCATTGCAGCCAGAGCAGTCAATGCCATGATGTACGAAGCTATTCGACAGGGCATTCGAACGGCTCCGGAAGAACTGGAAGCTCTGTTTTTGCGCTGGAATCGTACTGTCTGCGATATAATGCTTTCAGGTATGCGCACAGAAGATCGCCAGAATTAACCCGGGCCCGGCAGTTACTATATTCGAATCGCGGCCACAGTTCTGGCTAGAATTTAGGTCGTCTGCCTTCCTGAGCGGCTGCAAGGCCCTCCCTGGCTTCTGGATGATCCAATGATTTCAGGTTTTCCTCAAGATCGCGCTTTAGCAATGCCCGGAATGCTGCAGGCTCCATCCTGCTTGCTTCTCGGATCCCGGCCAGACCTGCCGATGAAGACTTTTTGAATTTGGCTGCTATAGCAAGACACTTGCTTTCGATTTCGCCTTCAGGATGCAGCGAATCGGCAAAGCCACAATTCAGAGCTTCCTGGGATTTAAGAGCCAGACCTTCCAGCACCTGACGGTTGGCTTCTGCGTAACCCACTACTTTCTGCAGTTCGTAAATCACAATGGAAGGTATACGAATTCCCATTTTGACTTCTGGAAGACCTACTCGAACGCCAGCATCCGACATCAACCGGTAGTCTCCCATCAGAGCAAGCATGCAGCCATATCCCAGTGCATGGCCACGAATTCCGGAAATCACGGGCACGGGCATTGTGTACAGTTTTTCCAGATTATTATAGAAGAAACCCAGGACCTGCCCGAGGTCGCTGGCATCGCCCAGGGCCACCAGGTCCAGGCCTGCCGAGAAATAACCCGGACGTTCACTTAGAAGCAGCAGGCTTTTTATCTCAGCTTTCTCGGCTTCCTGGCGCGCTTCCTTCAAGGACTGCCCGAGAGTTTGCAAAGCATCCACTGTAAATGCATTACTATCGCTAATGTTCAGGGAGATAATTCCTGCGTTCTGCTCTCCTTTTTTGAATTGAATACTTTCCATTACTATCCCTCCAGAAACGCTTGACTAAATTCTGTCACATCTCAGAGGAATATAGTGGGACGTCCAACTAAAAACAGGGAGTACACATTGAAATATGCAATGCGAATTTCGGAGTGGATCGAGAGCTATATTCGCCGGGAATTGATTTCTCTGAACTATCCCGAACTGGTACTTTCCCATTGCGAGCTTCTTACATACATCAAGCGAAAAGGGCCCCGGACCCAGATGGATCTGGCCCGGGCCATCCACAGAGATAAATCCACCATCTCTACTCTGGTCAGAAAGCTATCTATGCTGAAGCTAATCGAAGTAGACAGAAATCCCTCCGATGGAAGATCCCGGATAGTAAGCCTGACTCAATCCGGACGTCATCTTGCGCGAAAACTGGCTCTGAGGTATGCAGCTCTTCAACGAGAGGTGGGACGGGTCTTGAACTCCAGGCAACAGTCGGAATTTTACAGCATTACAGAAGCGCTTTTCAAGGAAGCCATTGAGGAGCCAATCGCATAGACTGCAGACTCCCCCTGGCGCGAAAGACCTCTGCCTGATCAAATAAATCACAATAGCCGGAGTCAGGGTTCCGCATTGCCTGCATCACAAGAGCGGGAAGCTATGTTTCGCGCCAAATGCATTATGGAAGTGAAGATTCTTCTACTAACTTCCAGAAATCATTCCAGTTGGCCTCGGACAGTACATGTCCTTCCCCCGGGTACACTTTATAAATTGGCTCCACTTTTGCATACATGCGAAAGAAATCCGCAGCCTGCGGTGCCTGCTGTTTTACCCTGGGAACATCATTTTCGCCAACAGCGAAAAAGAGAATCTTGCTTCGTACCAATCTGTTCCAGGTTTCCTGATACTCCTCCACAAATGGATTCATATCAACATAGCCTTCATAGTAGTTACCCTTGAAGCTTGCAAATCCTGCATAGTCAAACAGGTTCATATCGAGGCCGCCCACCTGGCTGTAGTAATGTCTGATAACATCATCTTCGTCGATTTCGAATTCATACGAGTATAGTGAAATAGCTTGATCCCCAAATTGGTTCAGGCTGTTCAGAAAACTGAGAACGGCAACGTAGCCGCCGGCAGAAAAACCCACCGGATAAGCTCTTTCTGGATCAAAAATGTCTTCGTCTTTCAATTCATTCAGAACAAGATTTACTGCCAGCCTGGAATCATTCGCTCCACGAACATCTCCGTTCCCAAGAGACCACCAGTTCTGCGCGCTGATCAAAACAAACTTATACTTATCTGCCCTTGCAGTCATGTAGGCTACAGAATCCCGGTAATACTTTCGATCTCTGGTGTTTCCGTGATAAAACACTACCACCGGTCGATCCTTTCCGGCCACACCTTCCGGAACATATACCATTAATTGTACAGCTCCGGGGGCCTGGGAGTAACCGGAGAATCGAACTGTTAAGTCATATTGTCCCGACTTTCCTTCCTTCAGACCTGAAGGTATAGAAACAGTTTGAGCACGGGCCGGGCCGGAAAGCACCCAGGCCGCTGAGAGGACCACCATCGCTACAGAGATTCGATTTCTTTTTTTCATTATGGCCTCCAATCATAGGACGCGAAAAATGATTCTTCCGCGCTAAAAAGCGGAGGCCCGGGCAGAATGCACCCGGCCTTTATTCTTCGATTCGTGCGGGATCTTCTTTCGGGATAGCTGATTCTGGAGTCATTCTCTGCACCAGATCGTTCACCATGTTCGCAGTAAGAAAGCGCAACTGTCGACCGGCTGTGGACTCCTTGATCTGCAGCGAGTTTTCGCTTCTCCAGACGATGAGATCCATGTTATTTACAGACTCCAGACGATCCAGGGATTGCTGATCTGCGTATACCACAGATCCAGTGTAAGGGTCCACCAGACGCAGGTTTACCGATGCGCTGATTCGGAGTTCCAGATCCTCGGT
>JBHIXQ010000215.1:0-306 GCA_041984705.1 Leptonemataceae bacterium
GCGATTCCTGAGTTCCCGATTCATTCGCAAATCCAGCACTTCGCCTATGCGCACCGCATAGGCAAGAAGACCGGGCATGATGGTTTTTCTGGATCTTCCCACCAGGAACCATTTGTTTGGATATCCAATTTTTGGTCATCCAATTTTTTACAGAGGACGGTCAGGACCAGACGGTCGATCCAGATGATTGTGTCAGTGTAACAGGGTCAGGCTATGGGATCCGGGCAGGCGGATCGCAGCTTGCATGCCTGGCAGAAATCGCCCAGACAGAGTGCATCCAGCTGGTCCATCATGGTCTGAATATCC
>JBHIXQ010000215.1:316-5164 GCA_041984705.1 Leptonemataceae bacterium
TTCAAAGTTTCGCTTATGGATGCCTTTGGCCCCCATACCGGCCCCGGTCAAATTCGCAGATCCCACTATGGCGGATTTCCCATCCACGATGACGCATTTGGAATGATTTCTGGGACAGAGGAAGCGCTCAAATCGATCGGACTCCACCAGAGCAGGAAAACGGTCGAATTCTTTTCTGAACAGGACTCCTGGCTCTTTCGCATGGATCAGTCGAATCTCCACTCCGTTCCGGACCAGATCGGCAAATACTTCCAGAATGGAGCGAAATTTCCCTCCCGATTCAATGAATGTGGATTTCAAATCAGCAGTGGCAATCCAGACAAATCGACGGGCCTGCAGTAGATCCTGCTGAAACGCAGAGTATATTTTTTCTGAAAGGAGAAGCTCCACGTTTCATTTTCGGTGGTTACACGAATATTCTGGACAATGCTTCGAGAATGTAGCTAATTCATTATATGCATCTACCAGCTGAAGCTATTCTATATGTAGGGGATCCGATGTGTTCCTGGTGCTATGGATTTAATCCTGTGCTGGGTAAAGTGGAAGAAGTGTACGGGGACCGAATTCCGCTAAAAGCAGTTATGGGTGGGCTTCGTCCGGGAGAGCTGGCCGAACCTCTGGATGCTCGTTTGAGCAAATTCCTCAGACATCACTGGAAGCAGGTGCAGGAAGCCACCGGACAGCCATTCAACTATGACTTCCTGGACAGAGAAGGATTCGTCTACGATACAGAACCTTCCTGCAGAGCTGTGGTCAGCTTTCGAAATTTTCTTCCCCAGAGGGAGTTCGCATTCTTCTCCGATGTGCAATCCGCATTCTATCGAGATGGGCAGGATCCCTGCGATGCAGATACCTTCGTAAAACTGGCCGAATCCTACGATCTGGATGGGGAAAAATATCGAGAGTTCTATGATAGCGATGAGGCAAGGTACCAGACCAACCTCGACTTTCAACTGGGCCGAGCTGTAGGCGTTACTGGATTTGCGGCGCTGGTTCATCTAAAGGATCAGCGAGCGATGGTCATTTCCTATGGTTACACGCCCTTTGATCAAATTCAGGACGTAATGGATAATTTGATTTTGAAGCCCGCTACCGGCGATTCCAGAGCAGAACCTGCCGATTCTCAAACCGGAGATGCCTGCGACATAGACTCGGACCAGTGCTAATAGACTGGCCCCGATCCTGTATCAGAAGACAAATGCATTGCGATAGACATCAAGGCAGCTAAAAGTCGAAGCCCTATTACCTGGCTTGAATCCTCGGTGAGAAATTCTGCCAGAGATGTGTGCGACAGCCAGCCCGAAAATAAAGTTAGCGCATCAGTCCACGACAAAAACAAAGGTTCGCCTGGATGAACTGTTACCTGCATAGTCCATGACCTGAATTGTGGCATTGTAACGTCCCGGCTTCAGGATCTCCTCTGGATAGAAGATCTCATATCCATATCGATCCGGATTCCACTCGGCCAGGGCCGGTTTTCCATTTACTTCCAGCTTCAGGCTGCCAACATTCACTCCGGTACCGTAGTCTGCAAAGTACCGGAGGGAAAGAAGCAATGGTTTGCCACTGCTGGTTCGCAAAGTCGGTATGCTGCGAATCACTGGCGGAGATAGATCTTTCAGCACCACGTATTTTTCCAGAGTGCGAATATAACCTGTAAGCTTTCCGTTTCGGCTGTAGGCCACCGGATAGAGAGCTCCGGAATCGGTAATGCGATAAAGACCATCGTTGTCCTCCAGACCTTCCACTGTAATTCGAACAGGATCCAGAACAAAAATTCTGTCTCTGAAAATCATTCCGGTGAGTTCATCCAGGTTCCTGGCGCGAACGGTATAGACAGAAGACATCCTCTTGAGCTTTCCTGTGGCGGGTGCCTCTTCGTTCTGGGAAATCTCGAATCTAACGGCTCCGGTAAGACTGTGTGGACCTACATGTAACTTGAGTTTTTCATCCGGGCTTACCAGAGTAAGATCCTTTCCCGGTCGACCTACTCCGGCTGACGAATTCATGGCATCCTTCAGTCGCTCGTCCATGGAATAAGGAGCCCATCCCATGTCGCTATTTGCAATCGGCCGGAGGGCCATATTAGAAGTCCCGCCCTTGAGTTCCAGCTCTACCAGGGACTTATTTCCCGCAGCATCCAGGAGCTCAACAATCACACTGGAACTCTGCCCCGCATCCGGCGGATTCAACCGACCATGATCTATGGATCTCAAAAAGGAATACTGACCGGGCAAGAGATCAAAGGCATTATGAATGTATTGAGTTCCACCGCCTATTCTGGAAGACTCACTATAAAGCATGAGATGACGAAAGGAACCGGAATGTATCAAAGTTAAGAAAGAAGATGAATAGATGTCGCGGCGGTCCTGTGACATGCGAAGACTGGAGATTCCCAGTCGGGCATATTTTCCGGAAGGATCAAAGTATCTGACCTGAAGACAGGTTTTTCCCTGAACCGTTACCGATTCCTTTCCTTCATAGGCTCTGCTGCTGCAGGCCTGGCTCTGATCCCCGCAGTCTGATTTCTCCGTTACGGGCAGAATTAGTGGAGCGTCCTTTCCATTCACAGTGGCTCCCGATTCACAGGGAATCAATATCAAGGACTCCACTACAGGAGCCCTTCCATCTTCCAGGGACAATCCATGTTTCAATGGATTCAGAATCAGATCACCTTCCAGATATTCGAAATGGAGATGCGAAGGTCCAGAGCCGGTATCTCCGCTAAGAGCAATCTGTTCTCCTCTTTTTACGGGTATCTGTCCTGGGGAAAAGCGAAGATCAAATCGCTTTCGCAGCTTTAGCCATTCTGTGATCTCTGGCTGGATGGACTGAATCTGTTCTACAATAGCCGGCGCAAACTCGGAGAGATGTCCGTACTTGGATTCCCTTCCATCGGCATGGCGTACCCAGATACCGTATCCCAGGCCATAGCCATCGTACAGTATCCGGGAAACATAGCCCTGACGCACCGAATATACCGGATCTCCAATATCGCTGGATAAATCGATACCATAGTGAAAATGGCTTCGCCTGTACTCGCCGGTTGTACCGGTAAGGACAATAGGCTCATCCAGAGGTGGATGTAGATTCTTTGCCTCCCACTCGGTTTCAGGTGTTTCCGATTTCCATTCGTCTCTGGTAGACTCCTCCTTTTTGGAGCTATCGGATTTCTCCGATTCATCTGCTTTCAAGGAGGAGTCATTTCTGTTATTCTGTTCGCTACTGTCCCTGGATTCGCTACTGTCCTGCCTGTTGTCTGCCTCCGCTCCGTTCGCAAGTTCAGAGTCCCTGGCTACCGGTATTTGACAGAATGAAATCAATGCCGCAATTGCGAATGCCCCCACCAATAGGCCTCGCGATGAATTGCCAGGGCCACGAATGAATGCCCGGACCGCGCGGAGGGCATTCAGGAAAAGGAACGGGGTCCGAAAGAGGGCTCGGGGGGAGATTTTAGAGCTAGCAGAGGTGACATAATCCATATCGAATTCTCCTGGGGGCAGGAAATGTAAGGGCCAGATGGAAAAAGCGGCGAATCCGGGCCCGGGAATAATAGGTATTTCCGGCTCCGTCCGGGGCATTTCCAGTGCAACTATCAGCGCCCATCGATGGGAAATCAGCATTGCAAAAGGCCTGACGGCATTTTACTCGGGATAACAGGTTGAAAAGCGCAAAAATGGTGGCGGACAGGGAGGTCCTGTATTAGGTTTTTTATTATGATTGGACAAGCGGCAGCAAAATGGGTATTAATTCTGGCACTTCTGGGCTTCAGCTCCTCCCTGGCAGCCCAGCAGGTGGTACGGTATCGATCCAACGCATACGATATAAAGACCGGAAAATATATGTACACCGAAAACCATGCCGAGCACTGGCAGAACGGGAAGCATGCCTATAGCATTGTGACCTACACGGATCCCCAGGGCAAAGTTATGGCGGTGAAGCGAATTGTATTCACAGGCAGCAAAGTGGCTCCCAATTTCGATCTGTCTGACAAACGTTCCGGACTCGAGGAAGGGGCCCGGGTCAGTGGAAATTCGGTAACCCTCTATCATAAGCCTTCTTCATCGGAAGGAAAGGATTCTGAGACAGTCAACGTTCCCTCTCCCATCGTGGTGGATGGCGGCTTCGATTATTTCGTTCGATCCAACATGCAGTCATTGCTGGCAGGCAAGACCCTTACAGGAAATTTCACCGTATCCCATCGACTGGACTTCTTTCCCTGTCGCATCTACAAAGTGAGGGATCTGACCTTCCTGGAACGAGATGCTGTGATGTTTGTCATGGAACCCACAAACGCTGTGATCCGGCAACTTGCAGATCCAATATATATCATCTACGATAAGAAGACAGGACGTCTTTTGCGATTCACAGGGGTTTCCAATCTAGAAAAGCCGGATGGAAGCAATTATCGGGTGCACATTGTTTTTCGCTATCCCGATGAGCTCTTGAATTAGATCCCGTCCGCTATGGCGGAAGGAAAAAAGCGAACTCAGGCCGGGAACCGAAATCCGGCAGTACGCACTCGAAACTGGAAACCGGAAGATATTCCGGCCCTGGTTGAGCTTCAGAAGAAGGTGTATAGCAGTGCCTACGAAGAGGGAATGTACGGACCCAGAGTGTTTGAGCTGGAGCTGGCCGCTTTTCCTGAAGGCCAGTTTCTGGCGGAGCTGGATGGCAAGATTGTTGGCTATACAGCCACGCTTATTGTAAACCTGGAAAGGGATACATACTACACTTTTGTCGAAATCACAGGGAACGGAACCTTTACCACGCACAACCCGGCCGGGGACACTCTTTATGGTGCAGACATGGCTGTGGACCCGGACTATCGCGGAATGGGTGTGGCTC
>JBHIXQ010000216.1:0-5136 GCA_041984705.1 Leptonemataceae bacterium
CTTGTATCCAGAATTCAAGAAGGCACCTACACACTTTCCCGCACCCATCAGCTCTATTAATGGCAGCCATTCCAGAGGGGGACTGGACCTGGTGAATTGCCCGGCGTGTAATGAATAGGCTGTAGCCTGGCAAATGGGCCAGGGCATCGTGAATAGCCCGGAGCTTCGTTGATAGTCTGGAGAACGGTGAGAGCCCGGTAAATAATCAGAACCTGGCTCGGTGCTTCCATGGAATACACCTGGAGAATCGTGCCCGGTAGATCAGGACAGTCCGGTTTCGCGCAAAAGCCTGGTGCGGGATGCTTCAGCGATTTCAGAGGCCTTACCGTATAGAATACATTTCTTGCGCGCCCTGGTCAGAGCTGTATAGAGCAACTCACGATTCAATCTCTGTCTATCGCTGTGGCCCAGCAATATTAGAACCACATCGTATTCAGATCCCTGAGATTTATGGATGGTATGGCAAAATGCAGGCTCGTTTGATGGTAGAGCATCCCTCTGAAAGCTGCGAAGGGAAATTTCTTTTTGATCATTGCTGTCTGCATCGGACACAGAAGGGAAGTATCCCAGTAACTCTCCGCCAGATGGTCCTACAATGCCGGTATCTCCATTGTAGAGCCTGCGAACATTGTCGTTTCTATGAAGCATGACCGGCATTCCGGAAAACCAGTCCGCATTGCCGGCAGGCGAAAACCGATCCATTATGATCTGACTGCAGGCCCGGTTCACCGACTCCACTCCGAATGGCCCCTTGCGCAAAGGACTGAGGATCCGTGAACGATTCAAATTCTGGAAAGCCATTGCTGGATCCAGGTCTCGGTCAAACAGTTGTGCATCAACGTTTTGAAACCACTGCATCAATAGAAGAGGTAGAGCTACCTCGTCTGAATCAATGAATACAACTCCCTCACCTTCCAGAAGATTATCCAGGGAATTGGATACGGATCGATTCTGGAGCGAATCTTCTGTGAGTTCTCCGTTTCGCAACCAGCCAGCAAAATCCATCAGTTCGCCGCCAAAGCGATGGCTGCCTTGAAGAAAGACGGAAAACCAGGGATGCGTTTCCATTTCCCGGGGAAGATCGGGATATTTCTGATGTAAACTGGAATAGATCTTACTGGCTTTCTTCCCGGCAGAGTCCACATCTTCCAGCCGCAGAAAATCCTGGATCACGGCACCGGCCTCCACCGAAGGTAGCTGATCCGGATCCCCCAGTAAAACAAGCGTGGTCTTCTCCGGATTCACAGCTTCCAGAAGCCTTCCCATCAAAGTAACATCTACCATGGACAATTCGTCCACGATGATCAGACGGGCCGGCAGGGGCAGGTTTGCATCGTGGTAGTAGCCAGCGGTACTGACTCCCAGCAATCGATGTATGGTACTGCTTTGCACCTTTCTCAGGGAGTCCTCCAGAGAAAACTCTCCTGAGTCCGGATTGCCTTCGCTCCGGGCCCTCTGTTCCAGGCTTTCCAGTACTCGACTCGCTGCGCGTCCGGTGGGTGCGGCAATACGAATCTCATCAGGTCGGATTCCACAGCGCAATGCCAGTTTAAGAATGGCATAAATAGTAGAAGTCTTTCCTGAACCCGGTCCACCGGTAATCAATGCCAGGGGCAGTGCGCCCGCTAATAGCACCGCATATAGCTGCTCCACTGTAAGCTCTGATCCCTCATCCAGCAATATACTCAGACCATGCAGTAGTGTGGACTCGTTCAGCAGCCCGGAATGTCCGGATCGTCTCTGAACGGATTCCAGGAATTTCTGCCGGTAATAGAAATGCGCCTGAAAAAAGAGAAAACCGTCTTTGCAAATCAAGGGAACAAAAGGCACTTCGCCTGAACTGGACTCCTGCAGAATGGTACCGGGAGCGAAATCATCGAATGGAATGGCCTGATTCAGCCACCAGTTCAGACCCTCCTCCGGCAAGGAACTACCCAGGATCTCTCGAATTCGGCTGAAGCCCCCGTCTACCGGAACGCAAAGACTTCCCGAAGAATTTGCCAGAAGTAACGTCAGAATCCAGAAAAGGCCTGCATCGCCAGCATGTCCCATTCCCACCAGATCATCGCAGAGCTGCAAGCGATGCAGATCCAGCCAGCCCTCTTCACGAAATCGCTCCACCCAGGGATGTTCAGACATCAAGTTCCTCCGGGCTCAGATAGAGTATCCCCTCGGGCGATCCTGGTTGCATTCCACGGACAAATAGATAGTAAGCCCCCCCGAGATGCAGCGCAGGATCAAAGCCAGGGATCACAGATTCCAGCCACTTTCGCATAGCCTGAAAATAGATTCGGGCCTGAACATCATACCGGTGATGTTCCATCTCTTTTTGCAACTGCTCTGAATCATAGGAAGGCAGCCGATTCGTCTTCCAGTCCAGAAGATAGTAGCGATTATCTTTGCGAAAGATTAGATCCACGAAACCTCTCAGATAGATTTCACTGTATTGCCCGGGATTAATTCCAGAAATCCTTTGAATCTCGGCCGGATTCGAGGATAGAAAGAACTCCATCTCTGCCAGCCGATCCGCCGCGGACAGCTCTATTAGAGGCATATCGCATCCGGGAAGAGCGCTCTTCAAAGTGTTTTGAATCATTGTTTCCAGAGCCTGGATAAATCCAGCATTCTCTGCCCTTTCCGGAAAGTATTGCCGGGCCCTTCGGATTACGATGGCTCGAAGCTGCTCATCTACAGACGCAAAGTCTATGTCTTCCAGTATGCTATGCACCATCAGTCCAAAATCGATGCCCGCCGGAAGCTCTTCCGAAGATGAAGCGGACTCTTCCGCACTGTCTGCATGGGTGGCCCACATCCTTGCAGGAGAGAGCATTTCCTGCAGCTTTTCCTGCAGTGACCGACTTTCCAGACTCGAACCAACGCGACTGATGAGACTGCTAAATGAATGAATACCTTTCCTTTCGAAATCCAGCCGCAGCGATGGGGATTCAATCTGAAATTCCTGCTGTGCCTCTGAAACACCCGGGGCAGTTTCCTCTGCATCGATGCCTGCAGAAGGAGCATTTCTAAATCGAATAAGCTCCTTTGCGGTTTCTGTCTCCTGGATCTGTGAGAAGATGGGCTCCAGCACTTCTTTTTGTAGAGGATGGATGCTTTTCGCATCAGAAACGAAATAAACGTAGAGTTTGAGAGCAGCTCGGGTAAAAGCTACATAGGCCAGGCGCCTATCCTCGTTCAGGCTTTCCAGTTTATGCAGCTCTACTCTTTGCTCATCATGGCTCAGGCTGAGCTTCATTCCTTCCGTTCCCTGGTACCTGAGTATTTCCGGTGCCCCGGACTTTCCCGTGAATTGCAGCGCGCTGAATACCACCGGAAACTGCAGACCCTTGCTTGCATGAATAGTCATGATCGAGACTCCAGGGTTTTCCCTCTTTCGCCTCATTAAATCCTGCTGCACTTCGGCTCCATAGGCGGCCCGCTGAACATACTGAATCAATTCTTCCAGACTGCAGCCATAGCCTAAAGCGTACTCGGAGAATTCCTCCAGCAATTGTAGAGTTACCGAGATCCGAGCTTCGTAGAGATGATTGGATTCTCGCTTCTGTAGAACGAAAGTGGATTCCATTAATTCACGAAAGAAATTGGCCCAGCGACCGCCCAGAGCCAGCTCTCGAAGTTGATCCAGAATGCGAACCACCGGATGGTCCGAACCTGGTTCAGCCAGGGAGGCCACGGAAACCACCGGAGCCGGGAAATAGGAAGTGAGACGTAGCTGTCTGTAATGACGGTTTAGATCCCTCAGACTGTGAAGTAGAACCAGGAATTCATAGGCAGGAACACTGGTGTACAGCCCGGCTTCCTTGTAGATACTGCAGGGAATGGATCGCTCTCGCAGGACTCTTTCAATAAGTCTGGCATCCCGGTTTCTGGATACAAGAATAGCCAGGTCTTCGTAAACCAGGATTCTGGATTTGTCCCTTTCCAGTAGTTTCAGCTTGCCTGCAATGTTCTTAATATCGCCAGCAATAATCCGACCGGTTTCAAACATCCGATAGGTCTGATTCCCGGCATCTTTCAAATCATGAACTTCTACGGGAGGGGTACGTGGCTCGCTTTCCCATTTCCATTTTCTTTTATCTTCCGGTGCAGCCTTCACAGAGTGATAGAGATCCCCGAACCAGTTCTTATGAGAAAAGAAAGCATCGAATGCAGATAGTAATCCCGGAGAAGATCGGTAACTCAGAGCCAATCTTCCTTCCAGGCCGTTTTGAACGATGGCCTGTTGGGCCATTCCGTATGCAGAGATGTCTGCGCCTCTAAATCCATAGATGGATTGCTTGGGATCCCCCACGACAGTGATGGAAGCTCCCGGGTCTGGAACAAGATAGATGTGTTTGAAGATACTCCATTGAACAGGATCTGTATCCTGGAATTCATCGATGACTGCGAATGGGAATCTGGTCCGGAGTAATTCTGGTAACTCCGGCTGTCGCCGAACCTCTCGATCCACAAAGCGAAGTAGGTCCTGGAATTCAAGACTACGGTTATTTCGCTTCCATTGCGCCGTAATGCGGTCCACCTGAAGACTACACAGTTCCATGAATCGCTCATAGAACGGCCGAGAAAGGCGAAGCATAGCCTCCCAGAGCTCAATCAATTCCAGCAAGAAGAAACCTGCTGCAGAATCCACCTTCTCCCAGGATGGATCTATAGAAGGACCCATGTTCTGGACCGACTGCTCCCCTGCACTTTTGAAAAGGGGCCAGAGATTTGCCGACTCTGCCGGAACATTATCCAATAGATATTCCAGAAGTTGACGAATGGATTCCAGCCATTGAAGAGAAACGCTTCGAATCCGAGTATTAAACTGTTTTCTGGCCGCAAAGATATCCTGGTATAAAACTCCCTCTTTTCCTGGAGGGCCCTGCAACCAGTGAGCGTCCATTTTCTCTTTTAGTCTTGAGGCTGCAAAGAGCAGACTCTGATCCAGGTCCATAAGTCTCTGATTTAGATCCTGGGTTCGTGCACGAATAGCCAGTTCAGTGGTTTCCGAAGCTTCGGTGGATGTAGCTCCGGGATTTGCGCCGTTTTGCTCGTAGTACTGAAAGAGATCCTGCGCTTCTGGTTCACGATCCAAATCCGGCTCTGGTCTTATTTCTAATTCTGGTGATGCCTCGG
>JBHIXQ010000217.1:0-5111 GCA_041984705.1 Leptonemataceae bacterium
CAGGTCCTCTGCACTGTGATTCTGTAGAAGTTCCCGGGCAAACTCTTCGTATTCAGGGGTAGGATTATTTCCTACGCCGCGTTCCACTGCGGAGCGGGCCGTTTCCAGCCTGGCTTTGCTGACGGTTTCTCGGTCCGGTAGAGGCAGTCTTTCATGCATAAGACCGGTTCGTTTTTCCAGAGCGCGAAACCTGGAGGCTTCGGATGGAGTAATGAGACAGATGGATGTGCCTGTTCGGCCTGCCCGGGCCGTCCTTCCGGTGCGATGCGTCAGAGCATCGGCACTATCGGGCATGTCGTAGTTAATTACATATCCCAGGTCATTGATATCGATTCCTCGAGCTGCCACGTCAGTAGCCACAAGGATATGAAGTTTTCTCTTTTTAAGACGACCCAGAACCTTTTCGCGAGCCGGTTGAGACATATCTCCATGCAGTCCTTCGGCGCTGAATCCCTTCTTTGCCAGAAACTGTGCCAGATCATCTACATCGGACTTTCGCGCACAAAAAATCAGGCCGTAAAAGTCTTCCGAAGTGTGAAGGATTCTGCGAAGAGCTTCTCGCTTATCGCGGCCATACACTTCATAGGCTACCATGCGTGCATTGGAGTTGGATACGCCGGTATCCTCGGCCTTTACCATCTGATAATCCTTCATATAGGAAGAAGCGGCTTTCCGGATTTCTGGAGTAAAGGTGGCCGAAAACATCAACGTCTGTCGATCAGGACCTGAGCTCTCAACAATGGCCTCCAGGTCCTCCTGAAATCCCATATCCAGCATTCGATCCGCTTCATCCAGAACCAGAAATTGCAGATCATCCAAACTGAGTCTGCCCGAGCGAATGTGATCAAGGACTCGGCCAGGAGTTCCAACCGCTATATGAGCTCCAGCTTTCAGCGCCTGGATCTGCGAAGACATTCCTGCTCCGCCATAAAGCAATGCCAGCTTGAGTTTCTTTTTTCCCTGCATGGATTGCATTTCGCTGCAGACCTGCATGGCCAGTTCACGAGTAGGTGCGAGCACCAGGGCCTGTACAGATTTCATGGATGGATCGCATCGCTGCAAAAGTGGGATTCCAAAAGCAGCGGTTTTACCTGTTCCGGTTCTTGCCTGGCCCATCACGTCGGAGCCTGGCTTTAACAATTGAGGGATAACAGCAGCCTGAATAGGGGTTGGGCTGGTATAGCCCTTTGCTTCCAGGGCGTTCAGAATTTCATCTGCCACACCCAGGGATTTAAATGAGGTTTGCATTTTGATTTGAGCCACATTTTTTGCACTGCACACACGGGGAAGTCAAAAAGATGGTCTTATTTCAGGATGATTTAATAATTGAAGAGGATGGCATTCCGGATTTGTTCCAGGTTTTGGAGCCCGGGTTGCTCGTAGGAGAGGCTGGCAACAGCCAGAACCTCTCCAGCGAATGTCCTATCTGGCAGAGTCTTCTTCCGTGTAAGCACTGTGCAGATGCACCGGCTTTCCTCGACTACTGCGAAACTTCATGTTCAGCATCTCTACGAAAACAGAGAATCCCATGGCAAAGTAAATGTAGCCTTTAGGCACATGGTATTCCATACTTTCGATTACCAGAGAGAAACCAATCAAGAGCAGAAAGCTCAGAGCCAGGATTTTGACAGTAGGATGCTTGTTCACAAAATGACTGATGGCGCTGGCCGATATCATCATTACTCCTACAGCGATTACCACCGCGGCAATCATTACCCATAACTGGTCCGCCATCCCCACAGCAGTGATCACGGAATCCAGAGAGAATACCAGATCCAGAAGCATGATCTGGAATAGTGTAGCCAGGAGCTTGCCCTTTGCTTTCGCTCCGCCATGACCTTCTTCTCCTTCCAGCTTCCCATGGATTTCCACAGTGGCTTTCCCCAGCAGAAACAGACCGCCGAATAGAAGAATGAGATCTCTACCAGAAATGGCGGCCCAGTCCGAAGGATCCAGAAATGTCAGATAATCTGTAATCACGAATAGAGGTTTGGTGAGCCCCATGATCCAGCTAAGCGAAAGAAGCAGCAATATTCGCATGATCATGGCAAGGCCCAGACCGATCTGGCGGGCTTTGCCCTGCTGATCTTCAGGCAGCTTGCCTGCAAGAATCGAAATGAAAATGATATTATCTATTCCCAGAACAATTTCCAGGACAGTTAGAGTAAGCAGTGCAATCAAGGCATCGGACGTAAAAACAATTTCCATAGGCATCTATGTCGCCATTTAACTCAATCGGTCAATGATTTTAGCCTGAATTCTTCAGATCAATGACCACTCCCGGGTGCTGGCTGAAATACAGATCCCGGGTCAGAACAGTTGCAAATTCTGGTAAGGGAAGTCCATCAGTTCAATCGCAGGTTGCCTTAGAGCTGAGCTCATCAAGCATTGGACTAACCCAGGAGCTCTCGCCGGGCCCAGGCAGAATCAGGAAAAAGTAACCTGAACGAAGCCAAGATCGAATCCCGACTGTGAGGGCGATGGCCCTGAACTTGAATCTGGTCTTCAGGATGGGAAATGAAATGATTACGAATACTGCGAAACAGAGAAAGAGTGAGCCTGGGAGATTCGGCCTCCGCGCAGACCATGTGCCTGAACTACCACAGATCAAATGGCACCGCCTTTTCCTGGTAGTTTCTTTTCTGACACTACTTCTTTCCTGTGGCGAACAGTCTACTGTCAACGCCGAGCCGGGACCTACCAGGGCCTTTGATTTTGACAACACGGAGTATTCCGTGGCCATATTTGCTGGCGGATGCTTCTGGTGTATGGAAGGTCCCTTCGAAAAGATCGATGGAGTTAAAGAGGTGATCTCAGGCTACACAGGAGGAGAAAAAAAGAATCCTGCCTACAAGGAAGTGGCTTCTGGTTCCACCAGACATATTGAATCGGTAGTGGTGCTATACGACGCCAGCAAAATCAGTTACGAAAAGCTGTTAAAGATTTTCTGGAGAAATATCAATCCAACCCAGGACAATGGACAATTTTACGATATTGGTGAGCAGTATCGCACGGTAATTTTCTATCGCAACGAAGAAGAGAAGAAGGCTGCAGAAGCCAGTAAGGTAGAGCTGGAAAAAACAGGCCCCTTTGACAAACCCATTGTAACAAGGATACTACCCTTCTCCGGAGAGTTCTGGATTGCGGAGGAGTACCATCAGGATTACTACAAGAAAAACCCTGTACACTACAATAGATACAGAGTGGGTTCCGGGAGAGATTCCTTCATCGAAAAGCACTGGGGCTCATCGCACTGACGAAACCTTCGACTTGCGGCGCCGGGTCAAATTGCCTTTCAACAGACGTTTGGATTGACCCGGTTGATAAATCTTTCAATCTGGGCTATGGCTAAAGACTTCGCCTCTCGCATCAAGGCATCCTACGATCTGGACGAAAAAAGCAGCATCCTTCTGGGGCTTGCCATGAAAGATGGAAAACCGGAAAAGGGCTGTCAGCTTAGAATTCCTCTTAAGACATTGAACCGCCACGGACTGATAGCGGGTGCCACCGGTACCGGAAAAACGAAGTCCCTGCAACATATGGCCGGTGAACTTTCGCTCAAAGGAGTACCCAGCCTGGTGATGGACATCAAGGGAGACCTTTCCGGCCTGGCCGCGCCCGGAGAGAAGAGTGATGGAATCCTCAAGAGGATGGAAACCATTGGTGCGAAGTATGAGCCGCAAGCCCTGCCCTGCGAACTCTATTCACTGACAAAAAAAGAAAAAGGCGGAACGCTGCGCGCTACAGTTAGCGAATTCGGTCCAATATTACTTTCACGGATCCTGGATCTAAATGAAACCCAGGCCTCGGTCTTAACCGTAATCATGCAATTCTGTGACGATGAAGGACTGCTACTTCTCGACCTGAAAGATCTAAAGAAGGCCATGTCCTTCGTGATGGAAGATGGCAAGGAATCATTTGAAGAAAAATATGGAAAGGTTTCCGGCGCATCCACCGGCACAATACTTCGCAAGGTAGTGGCGCTGGAACAACAGGGAGCCGATGAATTCTTTGGAGAGCGGTCTTTCGAAGTAAAGGATCTCCTGGAAAAGCGAGATGGAAAAGGAGTAATCTCTATTGTTCGCTTGATGGACATGCAGAGTAAGCCTGCTCTGTTTTCCACATTCATGTTGCAATTGCTGGCAGAAATCTATCAAGAAATGCCGGAACTGGGTGATCCAGAGAAACCTGAACTGGTAATTTTTCTCGATGAAGCCCATTTAATTTTTGATCGGGCAAGCAAAACCCTTTTGGAGCAGATTGAGACCATGACCAAGCTCATTCGCTCCAAGGGAGTGGGACTGTTCTTCGTAACTCAGAATCCACAGGATGTGCCTGCTGCTGTGCTATCTCAGCTTGGAACCAGGGTGCAGCATGCATTGCGAGCCGTTACTGCGAAAGATAGAAAGTCCATTAAAACCGCAGCCGAAAACTTCCCTCTGAGCGATGACTACAAGACGGATCGACTGCTCACAGAACTGGGCATTGGCGAAGCCCTGGTAACAGGACTTACCGAGAAGGGAAAACCTACCCCGCTGGCTCATAGCCTAATGTGTGCTCCCTGCTCTCGGATGGATGTATTGAAGCCAGGCGAAGTCGATGGTATTGTCTCAAACTCCAGCCTCGCAAAGAAGTATAACGAGTCCATCGATCGAGAGAGTGCCTACGAAATATTGACAGAAAAGGCAGAAGACCGTCTGAGCGAGGAGTCTGAGAGGGAAGAAAAAAAGGAATCCAGTTCTCGCAAATCCCGCAGCAAGAAGAAAGAAGAAGAGTCCGTAATGGAAAAGGTCTTCGATAGCAAGATAGTGCGAGATGTAGGGCGCACCGTGGCTCGGGAAATCACAAGGGGCCTTATGGGTGCCATCGGAATCAAGAAGAGTCGGCGCAGAAAAAGTAGCTGGTTTTAAGGCTCGGCCGTTAAAACGGATCTCTAATGGAAAAATCCGGGTAACGTTTCAACTCTCGGGATAGCAAGCTCAAGGATAGAAAAAGAGCTCCGCAAAGTATAAAGGGCTCCGGGACGAATCTAGAGCTCCGCAAAGCATAAAGAGCACCGGGATATACAGGCACCTCAAATAGACAGGGAAAGATGAGCTGAACCGGAAAAA
>JBHIXQ010000218.1:0-5102 GCA_041984705.1 Leptonemataceae bacterium
TGTAGATGTTTGCCGGAAACATTCACGTAGGCATCCTGCACCATCATCCCGCTCATCAATTCTGCCTCTCTGGCAGCATCTGCAATGGACTGGACTACGTTTTCGATATTAACTACTACACCGCCGCGAACGCCTCTGGAAGGCACTGCTCCCACGCCCACTACTTCCAGGCTTTCATCGGCCAGGCGGCCCACTACCACTCGGGTGAGGCTGGAGCCTATATCTATGGCGCTTAAGAATTCTTTCATTTTCCGGGCAACACCAGGGCGTCAGATCCTCGTAAGTCTACAAGTCCTCTGCGAATATTTTGATCCTCCAGGAAACCCACCGTGGCATAAAGTCTCGTGGCTCCGGCTGGCCCGGGTGATTCGGGTAGCTCTATCCTCACACCGGGTTCCCGGGAATAGAGAGTAAGTCCTCCAGACCTGGTAACGCGCACCTCGGAAATACGACCTACCAGCTCTGGATAATGCTCGTTTACAAATGACCAGAACTGAAAAAAACCTCGCAGGCGCGGTTGACTGAGGCTTAAATCAGTGGGAACATCTGTGCGAAGCAATGGCACTCCTCTGCAGCGGGGAAACTCCCGGGATAGAATAACAGGTCCGGAACCGATGTCAAATACGCCTTTCGACGTCTCCAGAATGGCCAGACATCTGGCTTCATCCAGTTCCATCGAAAGCTTTTCACCGTCGAAGTTAGCATCCACGCCACGAATGTATGGATGACTCTTCAATCGATTTGAAGCCTGCTCCAGCAAATCGCCATCCATATCCTGACCCAGGCGAAGCTCTGCCAGTTCCAGGACTTCTTCATGCGAAAAAAGGCGATTTCCTTTAAGCTCCAGGGATTCTATCTTTCCTTCCGGCACCGGTGGATACAATAATAGCAATATTCCGGCTATCAAGAATGCAGCCGAAGACAGGGAGAGAAACAGATACAGGTCTCTTTCCCTCCTTTCCATATTTTCAGGAAAGATTTTCACAGCGCGCCTGTGTGCCTTCTTTATTATGTCGCATTAAAAAGAGCAATCAAAAAAAGGCCGGAGTTCCTTCTTACTAAAGTCAAAAAGCCTACCGTCACATGTGTAGCACTGAAATACATGATTCGCATGGCAGGAACTACTTATTTGCTTAACATACGATTAGATTGTCTGGCGAAACAACTTGCGAGCAGTTTGAGAAACATCCCCGGCTCCCAGAAACAATACGATAGGATTTCCTTTAGAAGATTCAAAGACCGGCGAAACATCATCATCCAGTAATTGGGCCGGTTTATTCGCTGGCATATAACTGGCAATCAAGGCTGAGTCCACGCCCTGCACAGGCTCCTCCCCGGCGCTGTAAAGAGGTAACAGAAATACTCGATCTGCATGCGCAAGGCTGGCGGCAAACGAAGAAGCCAGTTCCCTGGTTCTGGTATAGCGATGTGGCTGAAATACTACTCGAATCTCCTGGCCCGGAAATCGCTGGGTCAATGCATCCAGCACAGCCCGGATCTCCGAAGGATGGTGGCCATAATCGTCGTAGACCGGCATTCCTTTGTGCGTCCCCAGACATTCCAGTCTTCGCTCCGTTCCAGGAAAGCTTTCCAGAGCCTGGATGCACTTTTGAATATCCAGGTCATCGAATGCCAGCAGTACCAGTCCCAGAATTCCCAGAGCATTGGATGCGAAATGCCTGCCAGGAACGCCCAGGCGAAAGCGGTAAAATACCTCTACTTCCTCTTCCCTCTTTCTGGATGCTGGACCGGTCAATCTTTGATTTGATTCCGGAGTAATCTTTGATTCGGACGTATTTCCTGCTGTAGAATCCGAAGGACCGGATCTGGCCCCGGAAGGAGATTCCAGATGATGCCTTCGAACTCTGAATTCCATTGTATCATCTTGATCCGGGAAGTAGCCGGCCAGAAATGCATCGCTTTGCATACACTCCGCGCGAGAAGGATAGATACAATATCCTTCCAGAGGAAGGGAACTATTTCGCAGTGGAATCAGACCTGGATCTCCGGTATTATAGATCACAGTTCCGGAGGAAGCAAACTCCTGGAAGGCCTGTTGAAGGTTTTCGAAGCCACCGTAGTAGTTCAAATGGTCTTCATCTGCATTCAAAATCAATCTGTGCGTAGCATTGGAGCGAAGAAAGCTTCCATCGGATTCATCGGTTTCGAATACAGCGACTCTTTCTCCGTTACGAATGGAGCGATCCAGATATAAAGGTCTACCTCCAGCAATTATCAATGGATCTTTCTGTAACTCCATGAGCATCCAGCCTGCCAGAGCTGTGCTGGAAGTCTTTCCATGGGTACCGGCCATGCCCAGTCTGAGGGGAGCATGTGCTACCAGCTCATTTAGAAAATCCATGCGGTGCAGTAATCGCAGTTTTCCTCGAGAATGGAGCCCCTGAGCTCGCATGCGCTCCGGATGAGATTCGGAGATGGCTGTACTGTATACCACCAATCCCCCTTCCATCTCGTCGATTCTACCGGCGCTGGGAGGACCTGCTGCATAAATGCCTTCTTTTTTTAGATCGGCCACAGCCTCCCGACTCAGTTTGGCATCCGATCCCCAGACGCTGTACCCTCTTGCCAGGGCCAACCGGGCCAGAGGCAACATGCCGGACCCTCCAATGCCGATTAGATAAACTGTGCTCATATCGTTATTCCTGGAAGCAGACTGCACCCGGATAGGTCCGCAGTGCGGCTTCAGGACACCACTCTTTTTCCAGGGAATTGCTTGATCCTGAAACCGCGAGGTACAGAATCCAACGCAATATGAGAAACTGGAAACTTACGGCGGCTGTATTTATGCTGCTAAGCGCCACGCCAGCCATGGCCATCGGCACCTATGCTGAAGGATGGATGGTAGTGAAGAAACTCACCAAACTGGAAAGCCAGGGAATTATGTTCGATTCCTTTGAGGGCGAGATGATCGTCACAGGCTACAACGAAGACGAAGAGTGCTCTCGCGAAGATTATGAGTGCTACACTCCCGTGGATCGTACCATCAAATTCAGTGTTCGCCCGGAAAATAAAGAAGTGGTGAACTTTCTACAGCAAAATAAAGACGGAAGCTTTCTGATCCAGTATCGCATTCATAGAATCGAAAACCTGGGCTTGCAAACGGACTTCGAGATAGTAAAGGCCATTCAGCCTTCAGCCTCTGCTGCGGAACCGGCTCCGTCGAAAAAAGTAGACCAGACCGGTTCTCGCCAGTTCTCCTTCAAAGGAAAGTTCCTGCAACTGGATGAACAGGGAACCTTCATCGGAACCTATGAAGGCCTTTACCTGGATGAAAAAACCGGCAAAGTGCATCCCTATTCCGTAACCAACGAAGGTATGGCAAAACATATCTATGATGTGATGAAAACAGGAAAGTCTGTATACATTGGCATCTCGGATGCCATCGTTACTGGCTTTCGTAAATCAGACTACGACGTTTACGAAGTAAACGAAAAAGAACCTGCTGGAATGCAGTAAGACGAACGGCAGGCCCGGGTGGCCTGCCATTCCTGCAATCATGAGTGGCGCAAATCACTCAAAATCTTATCTTTAATATCCTCTGCGGCCGAGGGTCTGGCAAGAGATCGGCTTAACGCAGACATTTCCTTGATTCTCGGGCCACTGAGGCTGGACAGTGCATCCATCAGAGGCTGGCTATCTGATTCTGTAGTATCAATCAAGAGTCCGGCCCCGGCCAGTTTAGCATACATGGCATTTTCTTTTTGATGGGAGTCCGTAGCGTATGGATAGGGAACCAGTATCATGGGAAGACCAAAGAGGAATGCTTCCGTAAGGACACCGGCCCCTGCTCTACATACCATTAGGTCTGCCTGGCGATAGAAGCGATGGATGTCTGGATCAAAACCTATCACCTGGATGTTCTTTAGATTCTGGAATTCCCTTTTAGCCGACTCTTAGTTCTTTATGCCTGCCTGCAGCACCCAGCGATACTTCTTGAATAGTGCTGGATGGGATCTGGCAAGATCCAGTATCATTTCATTTAGCTGCCGGGCGCCCTGGCTTCCGCCGGCTACGAGAATCCGGGGGCCCTTCCCCGCAGGAAAATCCGGCATCGCTTTTGTTGCATTGCCAGCAGGACTTCTCCCTTTCTTCACAGCCACGGCTTTCTTGCCCCGCTTGCCCTTCGCAGTCCCGGCCTTCCGTTTCGTTTTTTCCAGGAAGGACTTTCGCAATGGATTACCCAGCACAGCCCAGTCGGAACTATGATCTCGTCCAACAAGAGGCATGTTTAAGAATACATTCCGGGCGAATCGAGCAAATAGACGATTCGCTCTTCCCATTACTGCATTTTGTTCGCAAAGATAAATGGGTTTTCGAAGCAGCATCGCGGCCAGTCCTGCAGGAAGACAGGGAAAACCGCCCATAAGAACAATGGCGTCGCATTTTCGTATCAGAGGAAATGCACTAACTATGGCGCCAATCAACTGAAAGGGAAATGCAATTATTTTACGAGCATTCAAAGAAGGCGCATTGTAAAAGTGCACAGGATAGCTGGCGGATTTCAAATCCGGGTATGTGGAATTCTTATTCAGGCTTAAGAAATTCACATTCAGGCCGGACTCATAAAGATGGTCCGCCAGAGCAGTGCCCGGAGAAAGATGCCCTCCTGTGCCGCCCGCTACTACGAGAATTCCTGGATTCATAATCGATCAAAGTTTGGCCCGGCCTGCAGGCAAGGGCTTCTCCTCTCCTCCAATCTGAGGCCGACGGATGGGACTTCCATCGAATTCCATAGAAGCTCGGGAGCCAGATCGTGTCTTACGTCCGGATTCGGCTCCTTCCCGGCCCCCACCGGCAGCAAAAGTTCCGGAAAATCCAGCACCGGAACCGGACGGTCCCACCCCTGTTCCGGCAGTCACAGAACCTACTGGAGCGGAGCCAGCTTCCACAGAAGAAGGAGCAGGCCCTGCGCCGGATGCGGCGGGTTCGGATCTGGATTTGAAGAATCTGGAGCCCAGCGGTTTTCGCGCCGGCAGGGAACTTTCCGGAAGAGCTGTTGCCTGCCAGATCAACCCGCAAAGAGCATAGGTAACAATTAGCGATGATCCACCATAACTTACAAAAGGTAGACTTATGCCGGT
>JBHIXQ010000219.1:0-5100 GCA_041984705.1 Leptonemataceae bacterium
TTATTCCTTCTTGATCATAAATAAAATGGAAAGGGGGGCACAAAAAATGAAGCGCTTTCGGTGGGCGGGCCTTCCAGTGCTTGAACTCAAAGGATTTCTTTTGCTTCAGGATAAAGTCTACAGACACCGGTCCTTCCGGCACTGTGTTGGTTCCCAGAGGCTTAATGAGAAGAGAGGTAAGAAAATAGTCCCCATCCTGCTGATGCTTCAGTTCTCGCACAGACTTTAACGTCTCTTCCAGTTCCCTGGTTCGCTCCTGGACCTTCTCTTCCAGCTTATCCGCATAATCCCGAAGCTCTTTTCGCGCACCTCGAATTGAGGTCACCATGTCGTTGAAGCTGCGAGATAGAAAGCCCAGCTCATCTTCCACTCCTACCTTGAGCTCTACATCCAGATCTCCATCGTTCACTCTGCGTACGCCACTAAGAAGCGAGTGCAGAGGCTTGAGTAGAGCCGTATAGAAAAAGAGTGGGTATCCAATAACCACCACGGCCGTAATGGCCAGAATCACGATAATGAAACTTTCCGCCTGGGGATGAATAAAATGCCTGTAACTGAGGTATTCGAAAGCTACCTCATGAATACCGCCCTTACGATACACCAGAAAGGAGATTACTCGCTGCCCATTTTCCAGAGTCCTGTAGATTCTTTCCCCTTTTCCGTACATGGGAGTAAGATACTCCAGAACAGCTGCTTTCAATTCCGGACCCTGGAGTTTGGATCCGTTTACGAACTGCTCCATAACGCTGGCCAGAGGTTCAATGGCTCCCTGGTCTTTAGCCAGAAGAGCCAGTACTCCGTTACGAAAATCATCGTCCGGGAGTTTACGTATCTTGGACTTGAAATAGGCTCGATCCGTTAACGTAGAGCTCCAGAGATCGGGAAGAGGACGATCCGCATCGCGCATCATCAATGCCATATAACCCTGCTGATAATTCTCCAGGTAGGTTCTTCGTAGAAAGCTTTCCGGGTCCTTTGACTCAACGACCTGACGCCTCAAGGCAGCATTTAGATATTCCCGATCCCAGGCATCCTGCACCGGTGACTCATCCATGCGATTGTAATCGACAGTAATATCTCGCGAATCAGAATCATAATGGCTAATATAGAGTAAATCATCCGGACGTTGTTCATCTTCGAGAAGAATTCTCTGGGCTCTTTCGTAAAAGATGCGATCAAAATCCTTTTCTTTCTCTACAAACACTGGATAGCTAATAGCCTGGATGGCCAGAAGCGTGGTTGCCAGGCTAATCGCAAAAATTCGCGAAAGAAGATTACTCTTTTCGCCAGATGTGGATACAATGAAAATTAGAATCCAGAACATCCCCAGAACGCCCAGGGTAACCCATAAAGTCTGGAATAGACCTCGATCAATTGCACCGTCTCGACTCAATGCATTGGCCATTGCAGGAATGATTACTGCGAAAACGAAACCAACATAAATCCCGATGGCTCCCAGTCTGGACAATCCCTTCTCGCGAACCATTCTGTATACAGATGGAATCGTATACAGAACGATGTAGCCCAGAATCCAGATAGCCACAAAGAGAGAAGCCTTATCCGCTGCGAAATCCCAGTAATGACCTTCAAAGTGAAATACCCGCGGTGCATCCAGGGTTTCCCAGGCGAAGTTTGCAGTCAGAAGAACACTTAAAACGGCGATGATTCCAAAATAAAGCCAGTATAGCCAGCCAGTAACCGGCTTCGGAAATGAAAGAAAGAACAGTCCCAGAAACAGACAGCCAAAGAATGTTCCGAGCACCGTCATCCAGCGATGAAAGGACAGGATAGGATCGTCATAGGCCGCCGAGAGAAAGTAGGCCACACCCATGCAGGTGTAGAAAGTAAAGGCGATGGCTAGATTCCAGGTAAACCTGGACTTACCTTTGATTGTAAATAGAAATGCGCTAAAGAATGCAGCGAAGGCAACAAGATTCAGTGCGGCTACGGAATAATAGGTATGAAGCATAAATCCATCCTCTGTGGAGTACCGCTAAAAGCGGAGGCACCATGAGCTTGCAACGAGGGCCGTGCCCTGTTTTTACCTATCGGCAAGCCAGGTAACAAAATCCTGCCTCTATAGATCTCATTGTAAACTGTTTTAACCGAAAGTCTATTGCCAGGGGTTTTTGACTGGATTTCTAACAGTGTTCGAGACATCGGTAAGGGCTCCTTGCACGGCCCAATCTTGAGCATACACAGCATGGATCTTTAACAAATGATATAAACCAGGAGCTGTGATGCAGGGTTCCCTTTACACTGGCCGCAGTGCTACCAATCCGGTAATCTGAGAGTAGAAATGTCACTGAAATCCATTAATCCAGCCACCGAAGTACTGATCCGGGAATACGAGGCGCATTCCGACGATCAGATTGAAAAGATTCTGAACCGTGCCATGCAATGCTTTGTGGACCGAAAGTCCAGGCCTGCTCCGGATGAAACAGTGCTGCAGTCCATCCAGAAGGCAGCGGACATCCTCGAAAAGAATGCGGAAACCTATGGCCAGTTAATCACTGCAGAGATGGGAAAGCCCATCAGCCAGGCTGTGGCCGAGGTAAATAAATGCGCCGGCCTGTGTAGATACTACGCAGAAAATGCCGCTACATTTTTGACTCCTCGAAAAGCTCAGACAGAGAGCAAGAAGAGCTTTGTTCGCTATGATCCTCTGGGCCCACTTCTGGCAATTATGCCCTGGAATTTTCCTTTCTGGCAGGCATTTCGGGCTGCCGTACCGGCTCTCTGTGCCGGTAATCCTGTAGTTCTGAAGCATGCTTCAAATGTCACCGGATCTGCGCTAAAGGTAGCCGAGATCTTTCAGGAAGCTGGTCTCCCGGATGGCCTGTTTCAGGTGCTCTTGATTTCCGGTTCCCGAATGGCAGAGGTTGTAGCGCATCCAGATATTCGAGGAGTGACCCTTACCGGTAGCGAGGAGGCCGGCCGATCCGTAGCCTCTGTGGCCGGACAGAATTTGAAAAAATGCGTTCTGGAACTGGGCGGCAGCGATCCATTCATTGTTTTGAAAGATGCAGACCTGGAAAAGGCAGCATCCACGGCAGCTCAGGCCAGGTGCATCAACTCGGGTCAGAGCTGTATTGCGGCCAAACGGTTTATCGTCGAGCAATCCATTGGTGAGGAATTTCTGGCTGCATTTCAAAAATCCCTGGAGAACCTCAGGGTTGGAGCACCTACAGATAAGAATACTGACATCGGTCCTCTGGCCCGGAAAGATCTTCGAGACGATCTACATGATCAATTGCAAAGAAGCATTCAGGAAGGCGCCACTCTGCTACTTGGCGGAGAACCTGAAGACGGTCCGGGATACTTTTACAGAACCACCCTGATTCGCTCGGATTCCATCTATAACAATGCACTGCAGAATGAGACCTTTGGCCCCCTGGCTGCCGTTATCCTGGCAGGAAATGAAAAAGAGGCGATAGAACTGGCCAATCAGAGTCGATTCGGCCTGGGCGGAAGCCTGTGGACCAGGGATCTGGAAAAAGCGGAGTCCCTTGTTTCGCAGATTGAGACTGGAAGCATTACGGTAAACGATTTGCTTCGCTCCGATGTTAGAATGCCATTTGGCGGGATCAAGGATTCCGGTTTTGGTCGCGAAATGGGCTCAGAGGGAATCCTGGAGTTCGTAAATCAGAAAGCCATTCGCATAAACGGCTGAGCCATACCCGGAGTGTGCGATACTTCTACTGCGGCCGCATCATGCTTGATGCCTTTCGCGTGGCTCCAGCGTCTCCAAAAACCCTTACCTGCCCGGCGCCCTGGATTGCCTCTTTTTCGATCTGATTGGAGGCGACGAAGGGAACATCCGCTCATCCACGTAGCGATTTTATCATGGAAAATTTTCCCGCTGCACAAGGACAAAAAAAGAGCCGCCTTTTGCAAGGCGGCCAGAGCGACAGATCGGAAGATTCTAAATTAAATTAGAAGCTCGTGCTATAACCCGCAGAGATGTAATATACAACTCGCGGAAGCTTTTGACGTGGAGTGTAAGTCCAGTTACCGGACGGATCCACGCTGCTTGATACCAGACTGTTGAAGTAGCTGTTTGCCAGTCCTACAGTTTTGCTAGGATCGGCTACTGCACCATCAAATTTGGTTGAACCACCGTTTACCCACGCCAGAGCATTTTTACCTGCTGTGTCGCTATCGAACCAGGACAGGTCCGGACGGTAAACTGCGTTCAGTCCAATTGAGAAATCGCCGAATCCAAGAGAGATTCCTGCATCAACGTTTCTCCAGTTCTGATAACCGCTTGAAGTTTGATAACCAGCACCCAAGTTGAATCCTACGCTCATGCTATCGGAGATATCTGTTCCCCAATCATACCCGAGGTAGCTGTAGGTAGTTCCTTCGCTACCATCGCCGTTTATTTCGGCGTAGTAGGTCAGACTAATAGATCCAGCCTCTTCAGGTAGAATAGCAGGAGAGAAGCCAACAAAGAATTCAGTGAACTGGTCAGCACCCGTAACACCGGTTGTGGTGTTAGGAAGAACGTAGGCAACAATACCACCGCTCATGGTTCCCAGCTTGCTTTCAACTTCGTAACCCAGAGTTAAGTCTACTTCGTCAAAACGACGCAGACCATTCGCTTCGTTGTAGAGACCAGGAATCTGATAGGTTCCCGCTGCAATTTGAGCTGCAGTAGGACCGGTACCAGTTACTGCAGCGATCTCGGCTGGAGTAGCGCTGAGTACGTTAACTCCTGCGCCAGGGCCAGATGCTCCAGGTCCTGTTTGATACAGACCGTCAGTATCTACGTCTTCGCGTCCGGTCAGGGCAAAGGAAGTCCATACGTTAAAGAACATTCCATTGTCCAGATTAAAGTTGATGCTCGGCTGGAAAGCCGGCGCCATGTTAAAGCCGGAGATTTTTTCTCCGTCCTGGGTAAACTTACCCTGATGCAGGTCAGATCCGCGGAAAATGTAGCTAGATACTACAGTAGCATCCACATCGATGCCGGGTTCCGCTTGAAGCGTAGCTGTGCTAAGCATTACTGAACCAATCAGGATAGAGGACCAGGTTTTCTTGATTGCACTTCTTCTGGTTTCCAAGGTGTTATCCTCCTGTGTTTTGCCCTTAGTGTGC
>JBHIXQ010000220.1:0-5098 GCA_041984705.1 Leptonemataceae bacterium
TTGCATTCGGTCCTTTCTTGAATGCACCTCTGAATCACCGGAGGTCTGAAATGCATGATAGGCTTTTTCCAGAAGCTCCAGTTTGATCTTCATGGATCGAGGATAATCGATGCGATAATCATCCGGCAGAAAGGCAGCTTCCCGTAGAAGTTTCTCTCCATCCGGAACGGACTTCCATTCGGGAAGCAAAGCCGGACCAATATAGAATGGATGAATCTCCTTGCGAGTAGACGGGTAATAGGGACTTCTAAGTTCAGGATGATTCAAAAACAGTGCATGTAACGGCGAAAGGCCCAGCACCCGGTATCCGTCTTCCGCAAGCTGACCTCCCAGCTCCAGAAGATCATGAAAGTCCCCGGCCCCCACACTACGGGAAGAATGGATGGAATAAAGCTGCAGAGTCACTCCAGTATCGCGCAAACCATCATCATACACCTGGCCCAGAATGGGATCTCCGCTGGAGGCAACCGCTGGCATTTGACTTTCGCTTCCATCCTGAGCAGATACAAAACAGCGATCCGGACTTATGACCAGCAGACCTCGATCTGCTGCAATGCCATCCTTTAGAAGTTCCAGGATATAGTATCCCGGTTTTAGATCTCCAGGCAAAGGAACATGGTAGGCAAAGTAACGAATGTCATCCAGAACTGTGGAACCCTGCTTCCATCGTTCTTCCAGAGGTATATGTCGAAAGCTCTCTCCACTTTCGTACATTATAGTTAACGCATGACCATCCCTCTCTTCTTCTGGCAGGCGAACCTGCACGAAACCTTCTTCCGTATCCAGCTCGCTTTCGAAGCATACGATACAGGAATCCAGGGCATCGTTCCAGTTCTGACGTCTTAAATCCAGGCGCACCTCGTCCGGTTTGAACCCTTCCGGAACCTGCGGCAGTAGTTCACGAATAATTTTCTCCAGTCTCAGACCTTCCAAATTATGGGTCTTGCCGGTTAAATCCGTAAAGCTTCTCAAGATGCCGATTTCGTCGGCAAGTCTCTGAAGTTCTGGCTCCCTGGATTGTCGATCCAGTTCTCTATCCAGCCAGCCCTCCTCCGCTTCAAAGATGCATACTCCTTCGGCTCCCAGAGTAAACCAGGCACCGGGAGGCAGTTCGCGGTGCTCAATTCCTGAGTCTCCGTTATCGGAGTAGCTGCCTTCGGAACAAAGAACACAACGCCAGATTGCTTGAAACACAGTGGGAATTCGAAAACGAATGGCAGACTTCTCCGGATTAAAGCAGATCAGAAGGCTCCGGCCTTCCATGATGCGCTTTAGATCTGCTCTTCTTCCAAATTCAGACGGCAACACAACAGAGAATGCAGTTCCTCTTTCATGCCATTGCCTTTCGTCCAGCTCATCGCCTGTGGGCGCCAGCCAGTAAACATCTTTGATTTCCGATCCACCGGGATCATATCCAAACAGAAAGTTCCTTCTGCGAAGGACTTCATTTCTCTTGCGAATCTCGATAAGACTGCGAGTCCATTCCAGTAGCTCGGATGCTTCTTCGCTAACTTTCCAGTCTGTATAACTTATAGAATTATCCTGACAGTATGCGTTGTTATTGCCTCTCTGGGTCCGTCCTCGCTCATCCCCGGCCAGGAGCATGGGCACTCCCTGGGAGGTCAGCAGAGTTGCCAGGAATGCTTTTTTCATTCGCATCCGACGGGCCTGGATTTGCGGATCATCCGTTTCCCCTTCAGCGCCATGATTGTTGCTCAAATTATCATCATGCCCGTCTTTATTGTCCCACAGGTTGCTTTCGTTATGTTTCTCTCCGTAGGTTACCAGATCATGCAACGTGAATCCATCGTGTGCGGTAATATAATTAATACTGGCTGAAGTCTTGCGCCCGGCGGATGCATATAGATCCGAAGAGCCGGCGAAACGTGTAACCATGGTAGCCACTCGTGCCTGCCCCAGGTTCCAGTATCTTCGTATTTGATCGCGATACTGACCGTTCCACTCCGCCCATTGACCTGGAAAATTGCCGACCTGGTATCCCCCTTCTCCTAGATCCCATGGCTCTGCAATCAACTTCACCCGGGAAAGTACCGGATCCTGACTGATAATATCAAAAAACGATGCCAGGCGATCCACTTCGAACAATTCCCTTGCCAGTGCACTGGCCAGATCAAAGCGAAACCCATCTACATGCATTTCGGTGACCCAGTATCTAAGGGAATCCATAATCAATTGAAGGACTCTGGGATTATTCATGTTCAGGGTGTTTCCACATCCTGTGAAGTCCTGGAATAGATGAGGGGCTTCTGGTTGAAGACGATAGTAGGCCTGATTGTCGATACCGCGAAAGCTAAGAGTCGGACCTGTATGATCCGTTTCCGATGTGTGATTATAAACTACATCCAGGATGACTTCCAGCCCGGCCTGATGCAGAGTGCGAACCATGGTCTTGAATTCGTAGATGGCATCGGTTTCCCGCCGGCCTACAGTGTAGCGACTGCAGGGTGCGAAATAGGCCAGGGTATTATAGCCCCAGTAATTCGTAAGACTTTTCTGGACCAGGGCATGCTCGGAGATGCTATGATGCACGGGCAACAGCTCCACGGCTGTAACTCCCAGAGACTTAAGATAGTCCACCACCGGTTCGCTACAGAACCCCAGGTAGGTACCTCTAAGATCCTGAGGCACTTCCGGATGCCGCATGGTAAAACCTTTAACATGAGCCTCGTAAATGACCGTATCTTCCCAGGAAATCCTGGGAGGTCGGTCATCTCCCCAGGTAAAGGCAGTATCCACCACAGCACCCAGCGCCACATACGGCGCTGAATCCGTATAGTCCGGAGTCTCCAGTTTATCCGGAAATTTCCATCCGTAAAGGGAAGGATGCCAGGTCAGGTCTCGACCTATGGCCCGGGCATAGGGATCCAGCAAAACCTTGGCCGGATTGAAGCGATGTCCCTCATGAGGGGCGTACGGGCCATTTACCCGGTACCCGTATAACTGTCCAGGGCGGATGCCGGATACATAGCAGTGCCAGACGTAATCTGTGCGCTCATGCATGGGAATGCAGTAAGCTTCTGACGTATCCGATGCATGTTCAAACAGACACAGTGTAATACTTCTGGCATTCTCTGAGTACAGGGCGAAGTTAACCCCCGCCCCATCCCAGGTCGCACCCAGAGGATAGGGCTTACCAGGTAATACTTTCATTTAATATTCCTCTCCCGGGACGCTAAACTTTTCCTGCAGATCTATCAATTCCGCTGGAAAACCATAATTCATTTGACAAAATGATTATGCAAGCGTGACTCAGGTTACTCGTGAATCCTGTTTCGCATATCAAAAAAAAGCGTATTCGATGAAGCCTTTGAAGATACTTATGATAGGATGGGAATACCCGCCGGCCATCACCGGAGGGCTGGGCATGGCCTGTCGAGGGCTGGCGCGCGAAGTTGCGGCCAGAGGCCATACTGTGTATTTCGTTCTCCCCAGGGTTTACGGTAATGAGCCCAGGGATCCTGGAGTCCATCTCATTGGCCTGAATACAAAGGAACTGCCCATTTCCGATGCAGAGCTCCAGGAAATGTTGTTCAGTTTTGCTGAAAGACATGGAGAAGAGATTCGAAAAATGCTGCCTTTTGGCGCATACGATAGCCCGACGCTCACAGCAGAAGAAATCTCCCAGAATCTGGATCTAATTCGCAAGCAGTTATCTCGTCAGATTCAGGCTAACGAAGCAGCCGCAGAACGTTTGCTCAGCGGTGGTTATGGCTCGGACCTGGTTCATCAGATCCATCTATATGCAGATTTCTGTTCCTTGCTGGGAAAGAGACTGAAAGTCGATCTCATTCATGGCCATGACTGGATGACTTTTCCCGCTTCGCTGGGAGCGATGGTCCAATCCGGAAGGCCTCTGGTGGCTCACGTCCATGCTACTGAATTCGATCGTAGCGGCATTCATGGGAATCGCTACGTTGAAGATATGGAAAGACATACCTTCCATCGAGCCAGTGCAGTTGTTACGGTAAGCAATTATACTCGCAGTATTATCATTAATCGTTACGGCATATCTCCGGACAAGGTCTTCGCAGTCCATAATGCCGTCGAGGTTGAAGAACAGGGAGCCCCTGCTCCCCGTCCATTCGAAGATCGAATGATTACCTTTCTGGGCCGGATCACATTTCAAAAGGGGCCGGATTATTTCGTTCGTGCCGCCAGAAAGGTAATCGATCAAAATCGTAATGTTCGCTTTGTTATGGTAGGGACCGGGGATATGTATCCTCGCATGATAGAACTGGCTGCAGACCTGGGGATTGGAAAATACTTCCATTATACCGGTTTCCTGAACCGCGATCAGATCAAGCAGATCTACGGGATGAGCGATCTATATGTAATTCCGTCCGTGTCCGAGCCATTTGGACTTACGGCCCTGGAGGCCATGTCCCAGGGGGTTCCGGTAATTGTATCCAGGCAATCCGGAGTGAGCGAAGTAATTGAAAATGCAATCAAGCTGGACTTCTGGGACGTAGATGCCATCGCAAAAGCGATTCTGGATGTGATCGGAAACGATGAACTGCATACTCAGCTGAAATCCGGAGGTCTGGAGGAGGTACGGCGGATTTCCTGGGCCAATAGCGCAGAAAGACTGGAAGAGGTATACCGGGGAGTGCTGGCATGATTTCCATCTGCTTTTATTTTGAAGTGCATCAGCCCTATCGGTTGCGCAAATACGGATTCTTTGATCTGGGAAAGTCCAACTATTTCGACGATGAGGCCAATGCCAGAATCGCTGAAAAAGTAGCCAACAAGTGCTATCGCCCCACCACATCGCTACTTTACGAACTGGTTAAGAGACACGGAGATGAGTTTAGATTTACATTTTCTGTGACTGGAACCGCCATCGAGCAATTCAAACGATGGACTCCTGATGTAATGGATCTGTTTCGCGCCCTTGCAGAAACCGGTCGCGTAGAATTTCTTGCAGAAACCTACTACCACAGCCTGGCCAGCCTGTTTAGCGAAAGCGAATTCCGACAGCAGGTTCGGATGCATTCGGATTTGATGTACAATGAATTCGGAATTCGACCTACGTCGTTCAGAAATACCGAGCTCATCTACAACAATCATATTGCCTACC
>JBHIXQ010000221.1:0-5087 GCA_041984705.1 Leptonemataceae bacterium
TCTGAGTCCGTTCAAGAAAGAGAGTTGGAATACCTCTACAGTGCAGATAAAATACAACATCTCCTGGCCCGACACCTGAAAGGTCGGACCATGTTCCTGAAAGGGCAGGACCCGCCTGCAGAAGCTCTGGTGCATGAGTTTGATTTAAACAATCGCATTCTTCTGGAAAGTCGCAAGGTAACCCTGGAAGCGGAGATGAAACTCCAGCTATTTCGAATCCTCGGAAGATACATTGAGCTTCATTGCGAAGTACTGAAGGTTTCTGGAGATCATAAATACAACATCCAGGTGGTAAGCGCTGCGATCGCAAAAAAGGAGCGTTCAAATCTACGGGTTCCCCTGCCCGCCGATCAAGCATATATCACCAATATCCTGGCAAGCCGACATACCATCGATACAGATACGTTAACCATTCCCACTTCGGTGAAAGTTGGCTTTGGTGAATATGAACAGATTCTGAAGAGGGATTTCGAAAACGTCAGAATCGACACCTTTGGAAAGAGAGGCACCTGGCTGGACCAGGTAAAAAAGCATAGCAAAGCGATCTATATACCGGATACAGAGGATCCTCATACTTACAGACCATCCGACGATCGATGCCTGGATGCATCGGCGTTGCTGGGTCAGAAGTTGCAGCAGAAGATTATCGAGTACCGCAACCACAAGGTTCGAGCGGAGGCAATTGTTCCGGTAATCTATATGACCCACGATCGAAGTGCCATACCCATAGGATATATACATGTACAGAGCAAAAAAGCGCCGTTCTCTGCCGGTACCCTGGAAAGACTGTACAACGCCTCGGCAGATATGGTGGAGAAGATTCGCGGCTCGAATACAGTAATGATCAAAGAAAAGCAGCAGGTTTTAAATGTCTCCCGGGGAGGCTTTCGGGTAAGAATTACACATGATGAGCTTCGCACCTACCTTGCGCGTCAGAATGGTTTCACTTTTGATCTAGTTTTTCGCATGCAGGCACCCATTACGTTGTTTGGGCAGATCCGGTCCCAGAAGAGAATGGCCTCCGGAGAACTGCTTCTGGGAGTCCAGATTGCGGGAAATTCCGATGAATCTAGCTACAAGCGATTCCTGGGAAACGTTGATAAATTGGAGCAAGAGACGAAAGCGCGGCTGGAAGCAAAAAAGCAGCAGGCTCGCAAGAGCCAGAGCCGTTAACCCGGATTCGTTCGAGTTCAGACAATGCATCTTTGCCTATCATCTATATAATGCAAGAGCTTCCTTAGTGCAGGTGCTTCCGTAGCAATCCTGCCTTCGCATACCATTCGCTCTCCTGGGGCATGCGACCACGCTTCAGTCCAGATCGACGTTCATTCGTATTGAATCATGCACCGGCACAGGCGATTTAGAAAACCAGAATGAAACTTTGCAAAATACAACTTCCCTCCTTAAAGTCACGAGATCCAATTCACGTCGCCATCGCTTCGTTTTCACTGAAATGGACTGTCTTTGTATTCGGCTCTTTGCTGGTTTTCTTTCTGTCCGGTTGCGGCTCTCATCCATTCAAGAAGCCGGAAACATCCATCGGCCATGAAGAGCTCGCCGGCAATCGCCCCCTGAGAATACGGGATTACCGCCATGCGAACTCCACCTTGAGAGAGGTGTATCGCCAGCTCCCCGAACCTACGCTGTACTGCGGCTGCAAATTTGATCCAAATCGAAAGTACGCATCGGCCGGGGATTGCTCATTTTCGCCGGCAGATCCCGGGAAACGGCCAGACGAGTACAAGGTGCACTGGGAGCATGTGGTACCCGCTGCAAGGCTGGGTCGTTCCCGTGCATGCTGGCAATCGAACTACTGCCATAGAAAAAACGGAAAACCTTACGGAGGCCGTAGCTGCTGCAGAAAAACGGACCTACTTTTTCGCGCGATGGAAGCGGACCTGCATAATTTGAGACCGGCCATAGGGGAAATCAATCGGCATAGACAGGACTACAAATTTGGAGAGATTGAAGGGGAAGAAAGGAAGTATGGCACTTGCGATATGGAGATTTCGTCAGCGAATGATGTGGCGGAGCCTCCGGACTCAGCAAAAGGGGTTATCGCACGAAGCTATCTTTATATGGATGCGGCCTATGGTATCGAGCTCACTCCAGAGGAAAGCACTCAATACTGGCAGTGGAACCGTGCTTTTCCTCCGGAAGGCCCTGAAATCGCACGAAATGAAATGATTCGCAAAACTCAGGGAAATTCCAATCCTTTCATCCAGAATTACAGTTCGATGACCGGAAAAGAAAAAGAAATGGAAAAAGGCCGGACCTCGAAGGCTTTTCCCGAACGAGGCTCCCGGAAAGGCCCGGATGCGAAAATCAATCCAGGTTCATGCCTTCTTCTATAAAATCTGATTTCTTGAATAGACTTAGCAAATCAACGCCTTCTGCTTTCAAGGCCTCTTCGCCTCCTTCCTGGCGGTCCACAATACACAGCGCTTTTTTTACTTGAAACCCCGCCTCTTTCAGGGCCCTCACCGCTTTCAATGTGCTGCCTCCAGTGGTAATCACATCATCCAGAGCCAGGACCTCTTCACCAGACACTGCATCCACTTCGCCTTCAATCTGCTTTCCGGTCCCATGACCTTTTGCTTCCTTGCGAATAATCAGTGGGTAGCAAAGATTTCCACGCTTCAATATCTCCAGACTGAGAGCATAGGATAATGGATCTGCTCCAAGAGTCAGCCCTCCAATGGCACGGGGTATGGGAAGGGCACCATTTTCAAAGAAGTCTACATAGATCTTTTCGCATAGCATTGCAAGCCTGGATGGATGTAACGTAATCTTCTTGCAATTGAAGTAGTGATGAGACGTTTTGCCTGAAGCAAGTGTAATAGGATCCTGCCTGTAACCATAGGCATGTTCCTTGATCAGATTAAATAAAGAATTCGCATCGGACACAGAACCGGGAGTCATAGATGAATAAGCTCTGGAAAGCCCCCTTTCAATCAATGGTTTTTTCTGCCATCGCATTTGGCATTCTCTCCGCATTATCCCTGGAGCCGTTCAATTTTCCACTCACCACCTACCCGGCTCTCTGGATCCTGTTCTACCAGGCACAATTGCAGAGCCTCTCCGCAAAGCGCCTTCTGTGGTTCGGCTTCATGGCAGCCTTCTGGCTCTGCGTATTTGGCTTTTACTGGACCATCTATCTTTTTACGGTGTATGGCGGATTACCTCTGTATCTTTCTGTCTTCACCTTTATTCCGTACACATTCTTGCTAAACCTCAAGATCCCATTTCTAATGCTGGCCCTGGGAATCTTAAATCGTAATAAATATAGAAAGCTCCGACTTCCTTCATTGATACTCATCCCTACAGTTGCCGTTTCTCTGGATTTTCTTTTACCTCAGGTCTTCAACTGGTACTGGGGGAACCTGATCGCAGGCAATCCTTATTTCGCTCAGCTGGCAGAGTATGTGGGTATCCATGGACTGAGCTTCCTGCTGGTGTTTCTGTCCTATGGATCCTACAAGCTTCTTCAGGGAAAGCCCTGGACTTCTATCTACTGGCATCGATTCAAAAGCGCTTATCGTTGGAAGGTTGCCAGCCCCATCGTAGTAGTAGCGGTTCTCGGGCTGGCTCTTGGAGCCTTCAAGAAATCCAGCATCGAAGCGATGCAGTCAGATCTGCCACACGTCACCGCTCTTACCATCCAGCCCAATTCACCACTGGAAAAGTACGGGGAGCGAGAGGTTACCTGGCCTGTAATTCGAGATGTAATGGTAAAAACCATTCCTTCGCTGGCGGATCGTGCAAAAGAAGAAGCGGCCAAAAAAGATCTGGATATTGGACTGGTGGTACTTCCCGAATCCGCGGTTCCTTATTTTACCACACAGGACAATTTCTTAACAAGAAAGTTACCCTATGGCTATCGGCCGGAATATGAGCAGATGGTTCTGGAGCTTGCAAAGCAGTTCGATGCAGAGGTTTTCTTTAACCAGAACGCATTTGGCATTAGCCGGGACCCCAACACAGGTATGCCTCGAAGAGATGTATTTAACTCATCGGCCCTGTTCGCGCGAAATGGCAAACGAGCCGGTTACTATCATAAGCAAATATTGATCGCGTTTGGAGAACAAATCCCCTACGCTCAATTTCTGGAAGATACAGGGCTTATCATGCTGGTACCGGAAAGTGTTCGATACAGCAGATTTCGCCCGGGGGAATTATTCACATTGCTTCCCTACCAGTCTCCGGCTCTTGAGCCGGAAAAGCCCATCGAGGTAAGATACAACGCTCTTTCTGATCCCCAGGCAATCAAGACAGAGGAAATTCAGAATCTACAGGAAACCCTCGCGGATCGACAGTTCTTTCCCACCGGACAGTTCATGCCTCTGATTTGCTATGAAGTACTGAGCCCGGACTATATACGCGATTACTTCAATGAGAACGATGCGAACCCGGATTTCATGGTTAACATCACTCAGGATAAATGGTACGGCAAAACCGTAGAAAGCTTCCAGCACTTTGAGCTGGGACGAATTCGCGCCATCGAAACCAGACGAGCCCTGCTACGATCCACCAACAGTGGCACATCCGGCATGATAGACCTGGCCGGCAATTATGCCAAGCCTGAAGTGGGCCCAAAGCTCACCGGTCAGGAAGTAGAGGACTTTCAGATATTTCGCGTGCCGGTGAATCGAGCAGAGCCCACTGTCTATGTAACGTATGGGGACAGCTGGTTCTTTTTGCCTTTTCTGGCACTGGGTGGATTCTGGCTAATTCGACGTAGAAATCAAAACAGTACCGGGAGAAATCCCCGGCCTGCATCACCGGGCACGAACGGGGAAACTGGCTCTGCGAAGGTGCAGATGCCCCGAAAGAAATCTACTCCACGTCGTCCCACTCGTCGCCGTAATGGAAAGTGAGCTCTTCGTGGGGTTCGATAACTCGCATGCTGTATAGATGATTCTCGTCCCATTCTACGTTGGGACGGGAACTATGATTCAAATAACGAAGCTCATTCTTTCCGTCTATGCCTCTCCAGGTTCCGTTATCTCGCTCTACCCAGAGCACGTAAATATCGTCATCGAGAGAAGGAATTCCTTCGTAAGAGCCAACATAGGCCCCTTTAGGGA
>JBHIXQ010000222.1:0-5063 GCA_041984705.1 Leptonemataceae bacterium
GTCATCTGCCCAGCCAGAGATTGCATTGACGATAGCAGAAAGCTAGATAAATTTCGGCAGGTGTACTGTAAAAGGAACAAAGTGCTCTCCCTTCTAATGACAGCGCTTCTGGCCACGTTCGCCTGCCAGCCCGAGCCATGGCGTATCCCAACTAATCTGGAGATAGAAAGCGAACATTTAACTCCCGAGCGGGCTTCGATAGCACTCTTTGGCAATTTCGATAAGGAAAATCGAGAATCAACCTGGAACATGAGAAAAGACAGAGCCTTTTTTGATCTCATTGAGGGGCATGATTTCGTTGTTGCTCCCGATACGGATATAGTTATCACAACTAAGTATCGGTCCGCTGATGTTAGCCAGAAAGACTCGGTTTCTTTACTTTATACCACTACATTTGGGATTATGGATGAAATCGAAAACAGCCAGGCCTACGGAGTGATCAGCGTTTTCGAATTCCACAAGTCCAGGTCTTCCTGGAAACTAATGCAACAGTCGCACTTTGTCATTTCATTGGCTTACGGTCATATTGAGGCCCTGGACGGATACGAAGTTGGTAAGTCAGAAATCGGAAAGGGCAACATCGCATTCTATATTCACACACCCGGTGGCGGAATTGCCGGTGTATACCACGGGCACTCGCATTTAATTGCAAAAGTTGGCCAGACCTACAGGAACGTTTTTACTTACGCTACGCACGACTCTTACTGTCCTTACTCGGATGATGCCAGTGATTTCGATCCCGAGGACTCTTGTGCAGGTATGGATGCTGCTATTGAAATTTTGAAATGTGATCAGAAATTCTGTCCCATCAAGCTTACAGTCGATGGTAGTGTGGCACCGAACCTGGGAAAGGAAGAATTTGTTCCTGGTATCTATAGGTTCAACGGCGAAAAATATGTGAAATAGACTGATACCCTGGCCTATTTCTGAAAGCCTTCTGCAGGGCTGGCGGAGGTGCGCTCGTTCCTGGATTACCGTCCATCGTTTCCTTATAGACCAGAATCTCAATGTGTCCTTAAATAGGTCCATGCCAGATGAACAAATATCTTCTCTTAACCAGATTGTGGCCATGATTGATGAAAAGGCTGCGAAATACAAAGATGAGATTACGAGCATGCCCGAGGTACGGGCCAAAGCAGAAAAGAAGCTGATCCTGGATTTGATAGATGATGGGATGCGCCTTGCAGACTCCGTAAACCCGAAGCCTCTTGATCTAATGAGGGATCTGGAAAAGTTGCGGGGCCAGCTAAGCAATATGCGCTAGCAGAGTACATATTGCCGTGAAAAAGCCCCGGTTGTCGAAGCGTACCTAAAAGTGTAGCGACGGCCGAACTGAGGCAAGGTCTGTCTGGCACGCAAATTGCTGGTCCCGGGTTTGCAAAGAGATTCAGTGAATATCTGCTAACATTGAACCATCAATATTAATCTTTCCTTCGGAAGACATGAATCAGTGGCCCAAAGCCAGGGTGCTCCATGAAGCAATGGTGAAGAGGTTATTTTCTATCCTGTCTAATGCAGCGCTAGTTTTCGTATAGATTGGCTTGAAGGCTGCGTGCGAAGCAGGGTTGCAGATTATAATTCGAGTCTTTCTCATTGTCCGGTAGCGTCGGTAAAGCCCGAATACCCTTGACATATTCCCATGGCCATCGGGACCATATTGGGTCCTATGCAGCGCTACGGATCTACTACTACGAAACGAATCCGAATTTTGTTGAGGGTGCGAGTCATACCGCTTGTGATCACATTCGGTCTCATGGTTGCCTATGCCGGGTGCACTCTGAAACTGATTCAGAAGGCGAATCGTCCGGAAATAGAGTCTCAGGGTTCATTCCTTTATCACAGGATTATTGACCTGCGAAAAAACAGCCACGATGAACTCTTCCTGAGGATAATAGCTGAGGATTCCTCCGGGAATAAATCCAAATATGATGTCCAGATTACTGGTATAGTACCAACAAGAGACAGAGGCGAAGAATTGGTTCCTCTGGCACCCGATCGGGCAAATCCGGCCTGCCGGTGTACATCCGTTCCTGTGTCGGAGATCACTTATCTTCCAATCGGGTTGGTTCCCGTTTCTCGTTCGAATCTAATTATGGATGTCCGCTTTCTTCCGGAAGGGCGGCGATTGACTGGATCAGAAAGGTTTCTGTATCTACTTAAAGAAGCGAAATTCTTTCATGCGGATCCGACCGGGACAGCTGTCTTTTTTGAATTCGCTGGCAGGAATGATGTGACTGTGTATAGGCTTTCTGATTCGAAGGATCAGATTGGAAACCGCAAGCCTCAATGGAAAAAGAGTAAATCAACTCTCGCGGAGCTATACAAGATGAATACCGTGAGAATAAAACTCTATCCGATTGAAGCTCAATCCGGTCTCATCATTCATTATCCACAACATCCGCCGCGGGCGGCTATTATCGCGCTTCCGAGGGGAGAATCTATCGTCGATGGAATACAGGAAATCTGGCTAGAGTCCGAAGCCATGCATTACTCTCCGCACGGTTGGGGCGTCGGCACTATCATGGCTCTCCCTTTCACCTTGGCATTTGATATTGGAATCCAGCTTCCACTTGCTATCCTGAAGGAGATTGGACAGAGGTGCCTGAGGATCTAAGCTTAAATGCGGAAACGGTTACCAGAATTGCCGCTGTTGCTGATGGGCCTCACTGTTTCTCTCCGGTCCTATTTCAATCCATAGTATAGATTCACGATAACATCCTTCACCATCTTTTCCATGGCGATCGCATCGCTTTCTGGAGCTGGAAACTGCCCATCCAGAAGAAGCATGGAAAGTCCGTGTACGATGGACCAGGCCGCCAGGGTTTTCTGTTTCGCATGGCCGTTCTGAATTAACTGACTCTTTTGACATAAACGTACGCTGAGTAGCAACTCGCGATAGGATCTGCGCGATGCCGCTGCCAGATCCGGGTACTCTTTAAAATTCAGACCAGCGCCACCGTACATGATACGGGCATATTCCGGATTCTCCAGGGCGAACTGAACATAGACCCAGCCCAGGTTCAAAAACCGCAGGTTGAAGTCCATGCCAGATTTCTGGATGGCCTCAGTCTGATACTCATGCAGCCGGTGAAACCCATCCAGCGCAATGGCAGCCAGAAGGGCATTCTGATCGTCGTAGTGTCGATAGGCGGCCGTATGGCTCACCCCGGCCTTTCGAGCCACCTTGCGCAAGCTCAGCTCGTGCAAACCTTCTGATTTTAGAAGTGTGGTCCCTTCTTCCAGCAGAATGCGATCCAGGTTACCTACATGATAATCCCTGCTCTGGCTCGTCGTCCGTGCATCTCTTTCTCTGGCGGGTCCCTTTCTATCCCGGGAATTCTCTGCAGCCGAGGCTCTGCCATTCCGGGAATTGGCGTTTGATGCAGAATTTGCTGTCTTCCGGCTGGCTGGCTTACGCGGAGCGGATCCGTTCTGGCGAGATTGAGCCATAAGCGACGATATCAATGAGGGTGGCGAGGGCAAGAAAAAATGTCACCAGTGGAAACTTTTGATTGACGGAAAATCCGGGCGCATGTTACCACTGGTGACATGAAGGGATCCGACGAAAAGAACTACGACATAATCATAATTGGCTCCGGAATGGGAGCTCTGGCCACAGCCAGTATCATGGCCCAGTTCCGTAACAAGCGAGTGCTGATGCTGGAGCGCCATTATGTGATGGGCGGCTTTACCCATGAATTTGGCAGAAAGCGAAAATACTCCTGGGATGTGGGAATCCACTACGTGGGCGATATGTATGAAGGGGCTATGCTCAGGCGGTTGTTCGACATTGTCACCAGATCCGGGGTGAAATGGAATCCTATGCCCGAGGTGTTCGAGAAGTTCGTCTATCCGGACTTTACTTTCGAAGTTCCCTTTTCTGAAGAAGAATACATCTCTCGAGTTATCGCAATGTTCCCGGAGGAAGAGGAAGCTATTCGGCGATACTTTGAGGATGTCTACAAAGTGAATCAGTGGTTCGGTCGTCATAACATGAAATCTTCGGAACCCTTCGTGGACAAAGTTCGGGCAGGTATCCAGATTCAGGGCTTCGATACCGCGGATATTACCACGGCTCAATATATGCAAAAGAATTTCAAAAGCGAACAGCTTCGAGCTCTACTCTGTTCGCAATGGGGGGACTATGGTATTCCTCCAGCTCAGAGCTCATTTGTTATTCATTGCAGCGTTGCCTGCCACTACTTTAAGGGCGGCTATTTTCCGGTAGGGGGATCCGGAAAGATCGCAGAAAGCGTGAAGCCCATAATAGAGGAAAATGGAGGTTGCGTACTTCTTTCGCATGAAGTGGAAGAAATACTCATCGAAGATGGTCAGGCCACCGGTGTTAGAGTGAAGAACCTGGTTCCTCGCAAAGACGATGAACCGGTAACGGAATATTACGCGCCGTTGGTTATTTCCAATGCCGGAGCTTATGCTACCTACAATAAGCTGCTGGATAGCTCTATCAATATTCCCTTTCGCAAGAAACTGAACGACTTCTATATGAATCATCCGGTGGTGGCCAGTGTTACTCTTTATCTGGGCCTCAAGGAGGATCCTCGCGACATGGGCTTTTATGGCGAAAACCACTGGATCTATTCCAGCTATGACCATGATGCGAACTTTGCAGCGGGAAAGAACTGGGTTGGCGAGAAGAAAGAGATTCTTGGAGCCTATCTTTCCTTTCCTTCCCTCAAGAATCCCGAGGCCCAGAGCCATACGGCGGAGATCATCGGCCTGACGGATTTTTCCTCATTTGACAAGTGGGACGGAACTGCCTGGAAGAAGCGAGGGGATGACTACGAGGAATTGAAAGAGGAAATAACCCGCAAGCACCTTGCTTTCATTGACAAACATTATCCGGGGTTTTCAGAACAGATTGAATATATGGAACTCTCCACTCCTCTTTCGGTGAAGCACTTTACCGGGCATCCGCAGGGCTCTATCTACGGAGTGCCCGCTGTGCGAGAGCGATTCCTGTCTGATGAGGCTCCCTGGTGCCAGGCAACGACTCCGGTAGAGGGACTTTACCTTACGGGCGCGGATGTTAGTTCCCCTGGCAT
>JBHIXQ010000223.1:0-4607 GCA_041984705.1 Leptonemataceae bacterium
ATTTGTCCGTGGGATTTGGATCTGCCTGGACCAAAGGTTATGCAGATTTCACAGCCTCAAGAGCCGGACCGGCCTATCTGGAATCGGATCTCGCAGCTCTACTGGGAATATCCATTCCAGCCTCCAGTTTGATTCTTTCTGTAAATGGAACCGGGGCACCCCCGGCGCGATTTTCCTACGGCCTGGTGGGTGTCGAATTTAACTTCTATTTCTGGAAGCTATACGTGGAAGCCCGGGGAAATGAAAATGTTTACTCGGCAAATGTTGGCCTGCGAGCAATTCTATAAAAAGGCGACGCATCCATGGCTGTTCGTAAAAAGAAACCTGCGAAGAAGCGAAGTGCTACAAAGAAAAGTAGCTTAAATAGTAAGCAAAAGAAGTCCAAGAAATCCAGAGGCACCAGCGGCAGCTCTTCGAAAGCTATTTTTGTCACGGGCGTGTTGGGTTTTATTGGCTCCAACATCGCATTGAAACTGGCACAATCCGGTCCCGTGATCGGGCTGGATCGAGTAGATCTATCTTCGTTGTCTCCGGAGCATCCGCTGCAGAAGCGCTACAATCACTTGAAGCGAGCAGGCGTAGAGTATGTAAAAGGAGAACTGGGTGATAGGTCCCTGCCTTCCAGGCTGGAAAGGTATCTACAGGAATGCAAAGCAGTGATTCATACTGCTGCTCCGGTAAAAGAGAAAGGCCCTCTGGAGGAGTTTCGGGCAGTGAATGTGGAAGCCACTCTGGACCTGGCCAGAAAATCTATGGTAAGCGGTGTGAAGAAATGGATCCAGTTTTCCAGCGTCATGGTATACGGGTTCAACTATCCTTCGAACGTGAATGAAACCGGCCCACTTCGTGGCGATGACAATCCCTACTGCATTACAAAGATTGAAAGCGAACATGCGCTGCTGGCTCTTCAGGGAAGTACCATGGATGTTGTGGTTCTGCGCCCCGGGGATGTATATGGGCCCGGCAGCGAGCCCTGGGTGGTAAGACCTCTTCGCATGATGAAACAGAAGCAGTTCTTACTCTTGGATGGAGGCAAGTATACCATCAATCATGTGCATATTGATCATATTGTTCAGGCTGTGGAGCTATCCCTGAAGGCTTCCGGAGGCCAGATCTTTAATGTTACGGATGGCATCAGCAGTAGCTGTCGGGAATATTTCGGGGCCCTGGCTTCTATGGCAGGCTATCCAGAACCTCCATCCATTCCATCGTCTGTGGCAAAGGTCGGCGCCTGGCTTATGGAAGTAGGCAATGCCATGCTTGGCCGGGAAGCGCAGCTCAATCGTCAGGCTCTACGATTTGTAATGAGACCCTATCCGGTGGATTCTACGCGCGCTATGGAAAGGCTGGGTTACAGACCTACTGTCTCACTTACTCAGGGGCTGGAAGAAATTCGGCTGTGGCTCCATGAAGAACGACCGGAGCTACTTGGCCCTCAGGCCAGATAAAGCCAGCCTGAATCAGAGAAACTATAGATACGGCTTAAGAGCCTCGGCGAAACGTCGATATCCTTCTTTGTTGAAGTGCACCTGATCCATCTTATCTTTGTCCTCCAGATACAACTGATACTTTTCGTCCAGCACAGGGCGCTTTTCGTCCGCCAGTAAGGGCCATAGATCTACGAATTCGGCAAAGGATTTTCGATTCGTAAGTTGCTGAAATCCCATGTTCAGATGTCCTGCAATACTGGATACCTTCCAACTAACTACCGGCGGAATACTGACCAGAAGCACTTTTGTTCCTGGAAGCTTGCGATGGATCTGATCCAGGATAATTTCTGTATTTCGCAGGATGGTAGAAAGGCATCTACCTCCCAGGATATCGTTTCCTCCAATAGCCAGCACAATTACTTTAGGTTTATGTCGAATGACCAGTTCATCCAGGTTAGCCAGAAAGACTACAGTGGTTTCTCCGGGAATGGCCCGATTCATTGTGTTATACTGTGGTAAGTATTCCTTGAGCATTTCTTCGGAAAACAGAGCGGCTGTGGATTCGCCTGCAAGAAGTATCCGGGAGCGTGGAGGGGGCTCCGGCAGGGTTTTCATATGCTGGATATAGGCCAGACGACGGACATGGTATTTCTCGTCCTTTTCCTGTTCTACCGGGCCAGTGGTGCATTCGAATTGATCATCAAAGTAGTTGGTGCCGTAGGCAGGATCCATGACCGCACCAGAGCTACATTGAATGACGGCCAGGATCAGAAATACCGGTAGAAGTCTGCGCATGGTGGGATTCTTTGCGCATCGAAATAATGTGCAACCCTTAATCGGAATCAAATCTAAAACGAATTCTAAATCCATGCGCGCATATATCTAAATCGATGCAAACCAGTCAGTTGCGCAGTGTTCTTTCGATCAGGGAAACTACGTATACCCGGGTCCGGGCAACAAATTGCTGCCAGGCTGACAGGGGGCTCAAGGGCACAAAGTGGCGAGAAATTTAATATCGTCGAATCCGTAACGGGCAGCGGGCTCTAGCTCTGTATTACGGATTCCTGGCTATCCTGATCTCGATAGATCTTCTTCTTCTTATGTTTGCGTTTCTTTTCTCTTTCGGAGCGGCGAAGATGCAGCGCGGCCTGCTTTTGCTTGGGAGAGGATTTAAGGAACTCGCGCATTTTGCGAAGGGTTCCTGCTACCCGGCCTTTGCGCTTCTTGTTTCCGAATCGATTGAGCCATTCATGTACTTCTGGAAAGATTTCCTCTGGAGCCTCTTCGCCCAGAACAAGACCTATGTGGCAATAATCCGAGCTGTAATCTTCCCGGCTGAGGATGATGATGTCCTTGTTTCTGGAGGAGTTCAGTCTATAGGAATGGATTACTGTGCGAGGCGGAGCTACCAGATCGCCTTCCCCGGCTATATAAAGCGTGGGAATGCGAATATTGGAAAATCCATTTCGGTAGCTATAAGAACCGTCCTCTGTGGTTTCTGTGCCTTTTTGAATCCACTCAAGCATTTGCGAAGCAAGGCCCGGGTTAATATTTTCTATGGCATTGTTTAAGAGTTTTCGAATGGTCTGACTGGAAACGTTTTCTGGAGAATAGATGAATCGTTCCACCGGAGTGGTGACTCGGCCGCTTACAGGTGCGATTACGTTGGCTCCTAGCTTCAGATCCAGAGCGCCCTGCAGCCAGGGATATTTGGCCAGAGTATTCCAGAATCTACCATTTACATGGTCCAACCGGCCGGGACTTCCGATAGACACCAGGCAGGCTACATTCTCGCTTTCCGGTAATTTTCGCCCCAGAAATCCGCTGGCCACCATGGCTCCCATACTGTGCCCCACCCAGCTTACTTTGGGGGCGCCGGTAAGTTCCCTTACTCGGCGAATGGCTGCAGGAACATCGTATTCTACTATATCATCGAAAGTAAATCGAGGGGGCTTTTGAGCTCCAGGTCGATGGGCTTTTCCGGTGCCTCGCATGCCCATGACAAAAACCGGATAGCCTCTTTGTTTGAGAAAAAAGGCCAGGCTATGCCTTCGATCCATATCCACGCCGAACTTATTTACTGCGATGCCATGACAGAAAATCACGGGAAAAGCGCCCGGTCGCGGATAGTCTGGACGATGGAAGTGCAGAGGTATATTCCAGCCATCTTCTGTTCTGGCAAAGAAAAGCGCATCGGCAATGTCTTCGGCTCCGTAAAGACGGTTCCAGACCAGGCGAAATAGGGGATATACCAGGATCAGGGCCAGCAGACCAAAAGCCAGCGCAATGGCTGCCCCTCCAGCCAGAAAGGAAACAATTACCAGCCCCAGGGCCGACAGGACAAGATGTACAGGTCGGATGTTTTCCAAAGCAGGGAAAGGGTGGAACGGGGCCGGCTCCGGTCAATCAATACCAGGCAAATCCAGGACCGGCAAATCCAGGACAAAGCCGGATTGACACAACTCCCGGGCTCGAGCCTCTGACAGTTAGTGGCCTGGACACAATTCCGCGGTACATTCTTTGAGCTTTTATACCCACGAGACTGGGAACTGGAGATCATAGAAGACATTCCTTGCTTCTTTGATCCCGAGGGTGGGGGAGCTGTGCAGGTAGCCGCTTTCCGCCAGCCAGAAGGCCAGGATTTCAACTTCGATTCCGAAATGGAGCGCTATCTGAATGGCCATGGAATCCGGATGGACAAGTCCAGGATTGCAGAATTCCAGCTGGCCTCCGGTCTTCCCTGCCGCGCCTGTGAATTCGTTCTGGAGGATCGCTTCTGGCTGGTGAACATGATCGTTCAGGGAAGTCGGATGATCCTGGTTCTATATAATTCCGATGACATTCCTGATCAAGAGACGGTCCAGAAAATCTCCGGTCTGATTCAAACCATTCGCCTGGAGTCAAAGGATTAGTGGTGCGAATTCTGACACTGGCCTCCGGTGCAGGAAGCAACTTTCAGAGGCTTCTGGAAGTGCATTCAGATCACCCCTTCCAGGCTCAGTTTGCAGGTCTGATTGTGGATCGTCCCAACACCGGCGCTGCCGAAATTGCGAATTCCAGTTCTGTGCCGGTGACTCTTGTGGAATACAGAGCTTATGAGCAGAGGTCCGATTTTGAAGATTCCCTGCTTCAAGCCATCCAGTCCTATGAACCGGATCTCATTGTAGGGGAAGAGTG
>JBHIXQ010000223.1:4617-5034 GCA_041984705.1 Leptonemataceae bacterium
CTGCTGCCTGCTTTTCCTGGTTTGCATCCGCAAAGACAGGCGCTGAAGAGAGGAGTAAAGGTTAGCGGATGCACAGTTCACTTTATGGATTCCGGAGTAGATACCGGTCCTATTATCGCACAGTCTGTATTGCAGATTCCGGAAGGATGCGACGAGCAGACATTGATCAATCTGATTCGCATTGAGGAGCATGAGCTATTGCCGAAAGCCGTGCGCCTGTTCTGTGAGAATCGCCTGGCTGTGCAGAACGGAGTGGTTCATGTGAAGAGGGCGGGACCTGGCACTCCGGGATGATACCATCGAAGATCCGAGCGAGAATAACGGGGATGTCCAATGGCGCTAATGAAAGAGTCGGCCAACCAGAATATCAATAATTTGGGAGAATAAAATGATCAAAGTAAAACGAGCACTGATATC
>JBHIXQ010000224.1:0-5022 GCA_041984705.1 Leptonemataceae bacterium
CCTGGTCTTCGTTGTTCAAATCAAAAAGCCGGATTCCACTCTGTTCGCAGTTATCTTTCAGGGTTTCCATCTGGATTCGGCTGATTTCGCCGGCTCCGTTCCAGTCTCTGGTGCGAGTGGAAACGTTATGATCCATGGTAGCAAATGTAAGATCCGGACGACGTACTTTGCGGCCGGCCAATCTCAGGCCTTCGAATGCCTGGGGGGATGTAACTTCATGAATTAAATGTCTGTCGATGTATAGAAGCGGAGCGCTTTTTCCATCGTCCGCCACCAGGTGGGCGTCATAGATCTTATCGTAAATGGTTTTTCCGGCCATGAAATACAAGAAAATAAAGCGGCCCTCTGGTGAAAAGGATTTGTTCTACGGCTGCAAGGGCGGATTTCCCTTCGCGGATATTCGCCGGGCTCTAATTCCCGCTTCAAAGGAAAGGGTTTCAGGGAATCCGATGTCCGCCGGGCCAGCTCACGGGCTGGCTAACTTTTCAGGACAGGCCTGCCTGGCAGTCCATGTCCATTCCAGTTCCAGAACCCGAAGCTTTGAAACCTGCTGGCCAGTTCAAAGGGCCCTGGTAACCTAGCCCCGGATTGCTGCATTCAGGTACCTCCCGATTGCAGAAGGCCTGGAGTCCGAGGAGAGATGCAAGAGTTCTTAACCGAGCAACAGAAAGAGGTTATGGAGGCCAATCGGAGCTTCTATTCTGCCTTCGAGAAGTTGAGCTGGAACAATATGAAGGAATGCTGGGACCAGACCCCGGATGTAATTTGCATCCATCCTCAGCAGCCCTCCCTGGTCGGATTTGAGGACATCATGGAATCCTGGAAGATGATCTTTGCCGGCACTTCCTATATGGAAATCGATGTGCAGGACATCCGAATCATGGCCGGTATGGATCTGGCGGTGGTACATTGCACGGAATCGGTAATGGCGGTATCTGCCGGACAAACCAATCGCGGCCAGGTGCGCGCCACCAATGTGTTTCGCAAGGTTGATGATTCCTGGAAAATCATCCTGCACCATGCGGGCCCTTAGTAGCGGGGTCTTGAAAATGGGGCCTTGAAGATGAGATTCAGAGTGCCCGTGCCCTCGTTAATTGGTCGAGCCCGCCAGAAGAACTCCAGAATAACCCGGGAAAAACGGTCCAGGCAGCGGAAAGCTCTTAGAATTTCGGATGATAAAATCCCGGACGGAGACTGGTTGGATGCAGAAGGTGCAATCTGAGCTAAATGGATGAAAACTGGATCGTAACAATCCTCCTGCACTTTTGCTTTCTTCGCTTAATGCTAATTTCATATCTGTCACATGCATCGTTTCCGGGCAGCTTCGACGTTCGCTTCACATTTTAGCCCTGGTTCCAGGCGGGGAACAGGAACTGGAAAACTCTCTCCTTTCTATGATCGCCTCGGGCTATCTTTCCTAAGAGGAGCTGCGTTCTGTGCAATAATTCTACTATGTATACTCCCATCGGCCTGTAACGACGATTCTCAGAAGGGCCAACCACTGGAAGGGATCGTTTTGATTGTAGGCGACGGAATGGGGCTTTCTTTGATCAGTCAGGCATCCCTGGAAAAGGGCACCGCCCTCAATCTCGATAGCATGCCGGTGGTGGGACTCCAAAAAACCAGCAGCGCCACAGGTAGCGTTACGGACTCCGCCGCTGCTATTACAGCCATCCTGGCAGGTAAAAAAACATACAACGAATGGATTGGTATAGATACAAATGGGAATCCCATTCCCAGCATATTTGAAATCGCAAAGGAAAGACACTGGAACACCGCCATCATTTCTACCAGCTCTGTGACCCATGCCACACCGGCCGGGGCCTTTGCACATGTACGCGATCGAGACAGCGAAGAATCCATCGCACGGCAGATCGCAGAAAACCCTCCTGATATACTCATTGGAGGTGGCCGGAACTACTTTCTGGAAGGCCTGGATGTGCAAAATCAGCATGCGCCGGAAAGTCCCATAGAAATGCTACGGAAAACCCATAGCATTTCGCTGTCCTACAGCGACTTTATGAAATCCAGTTGCGATTCTCTATGTATAGATGGTGAGTCTGTAGATCGCATCGTTGCACTTCTTGCAGACAATCATTTGCCGCCGGTGGATCCCTCCCATAAGCTAAACTACAAAAAGGATTCAGACTCCCCCTCAACATTGAAAAAGGATTCTATAATTCATTCAATTTCGCAAAGCGATGACCTTCGGATAGAAGCAGATCCGCTTTCCAGAAGGGGTTACCTGAAGCTGGCCAGCGTAAGGAGTCTCAGGACACTGCAGGGCATGGGTGGTCCCTTTCTGATGTTAATCGAAGGCAGCCAGATCGACTGGGGAGGTCATGCAAACAAAGCCGACTATGCAATTACCGAACTGAGGGATCTGGACGAAACCCTGGGGGCCCTTCTCAAGGAACTGGAAGGCAGAAATGTTTTGATTGTTGTGACAGCGGACCACGAAACCGGGGGACATGCTGTGCTCAGCGGAAAGCCCGGTGAAGAACAAAAGGTAGGATTTCTCACCCATGAACATTCTGCAGAGATGGTGCCGGTATTCGCACATGGACCTGGTGCGGAGACCTTTTCGGGCATCTACGAAAATACGGAAATATTCCATAAATTGCTTGCAGTAATGGAGGCCACTCCAGCCATTTCGCATTAATTCCCTGGAAACGAAGTCAGGGACGATCGGAGGATGCGAACATAGAAGAAATCCGGGATCCTATGATTTTGATTGGCCAGGTTCTGGAGGTATATGCACGCATTGACGAACAGATCGATTCTTTTAACATTACAGAACAATTCCGCTGCCCTCCAGGTTGCGGCCGCTGCTGCGAGAATCCGGATGTAGAAGCTACTTTACTGGAAATACTTCCTCTGGCCTGGCATTTCTACGAAACCAACCGGGCAGATGAGATCTACGACCGCTTGGAACCGGAAACTCCCGATAATCACGGTGCCTGCATTCATTATGTTGCGGATCCAGCGATCCAGGGAAATGGTCGTTGCTCGGTATATGAAAATAGGCCGTATCTGTGCAGAATGTTTGGCTTTTCCACTCGCTATAACAAAAACGGCGAAACGGTTCCTGTTTTCTGCAAGCAGCATAAGTCTACCTGGCCAGAAGAAATTGATCGAATTTCAAGAAGGTTGCAGGAAGGTCTGACTCAGCTACCCAACTATCAGGATCTGCACTATGAGCTGTATGGAATCCATCCTGATCTGCAGAATCAGAGATTTCCGATTAACATCGCTCTAAAGAAGGCCATCGAATATCTGTATTTCTACAGGCGACGGCCCGATCATGCGGCTTAGGGTGATCGATAGCTTATCGCACTGATTCGAAGTCTGTCGAGCTCATCTCGCCTGCGCAAATCATTGCCCAGAGCCGGACTGTTTCACAGTATAGAACACTGTCGCTTGGGGAGTCTGGCCCTGTGTTTCTTCATGCACCGATCCACTGATCATCCCGCGCTTGCGGCCATTCCGGTCCCATTCTGACGGGCCATATCCAGAAGCTGGCTTTCAAAGAGAAAATTCGGCTTTAGTGGATCGTCGGAGTCCCGCAGATGGGGAAGCAATCCATTGATGAAGTACATATCCACCATTCCTTTGTTCTTGGCCTGAATCTGCCCCCGGTGTTCGCAATCGAAGAATCGCTTCACCAGTTCATAGGTTTCCCCTGATATATTGATTCTTCCGGGCTCACCAGAAGATTCCATACGACTGGCCAGGTTTACAGTATCTCCCCAGACATCGTAGGCGAACTTCTCGGTGCCGATGACTCCAGCCACCAGAGGACCGGTATGAATTCCTATCCGAATCTGCCAGCTGGGTTTTCCCTGACTCTCCTTTTTCTCTTTCCATCGATCCATAAAACGAAGCATTTCCAGAGCTGCCTGAATGGTGCGAACGGAATGATCATGGCTTTCCTGCGGAATTCCGCCAGCAGCCATATACGCATCTCCAATGGTCTTGATCTTTTCCAGACCACATTGCTTCACGATTTCATCAAAAGAACGAAAGCATTCGTCCAGCTCTGAAACCAGTTCCTGAGGACTCATGGACTCTGCAATGTTTGTAAAGCCCTTGAAATCCGTAAAAAGGACTGTGACATCATCGTAATGTCTGGGCTGTACCTTCTGCTCGCGCTTTAACTCATCGGCGATAGGAGTGGGAAGTGTGTTTCTAAGCAACGCTTCCGATTTCTCCCTTTCATCATGGAAGTTGCCGGCCAGAATCACCACCAGAATCCCGGTAAACATCTGCACAAAGAAATACTGCCCCAGCACATCTTCCCATCGCTCCTGCTCGCTGGCATAGGGCACTATAAGATCTGTATTCCTCTCTATCATGAATAGAGCCAGAGTGACCAGGCCGCTTAGAATGATGACGGCCATGGTGGTCTTCCATCCCCTGGAAAGGATCACTCCAATGACCAGGGCCGGAATTAGATAGTAATGAGTGCCGCCCATGGAGCCGGCATTCAGTACTATGTTCACAGACAGAAAGCCAAAAATCAGAAACATCAAAGGCCAGTATAGGCTGCGGTAAACAGATTTGAATCGGGAAAAGAAATACAGAACAAAGAATAACAGACCGGTTCCGAAATTCAGATAAAACAGAGGCAGTCCCATCTCCAGGCCCAGATTCGAAAAGCTACCTACAAGATTGGACAGTCCATTTACAAAGGTAATCGTAGAAAAAAGTCTATGTTCCAGGCTGTGAAATCGAGGATTACCGATAATCAAATAAAGGCTGTTAAGTAATTTCTGCATACGTTCACCGGTAACCTTAATGCCGGTACTCTGGCCCAGAAAACCAGTCTTTCCTGGCATTTGGCTAGAATTTCGTTTAGCGGCATCCGATGGTTACTTATTAAAAAGAGTGGTCAGCAGAAGCGATCGCAGAATTCTGACAATGCATACTGAAGGGTGAAAAAGATCATCTTTCCAGGCTCAATCCATAGGAGCCAAACCGAACCAGTATAGCACTTTTTCGGTCTAATAAAGAGGATGCAGA
>JBHIXQ010000225.1:0-4992 GCA_041984705.1 Leptonemataceae bacterium
TCATACCCGTCCACCTTAGGCATCATAATATCAAGAAGGATCAGATCCGGAGGATTTGAGCGAATCATTTCCAGTCCTTCTGCACCATTGGCGGCCTGCAAGAGTTTCAATCGCTCCCCTTTGAGATAGTGCTGAATCAGTACACGGTTGTCTTCGTTGTCATCTACCAGCAGAACGGACTGTCCGTTAAAGTATGGATTCCCTGCCTGGTGACTTTCTGCAGGCTTCTTCAGGTCAGATGCGGAAATCACTCGCTCCATAACCAGGGAAAAGGAGCTTCCATGACCGGGCTGACTTTCCAGCTCAATGCGGCCACCCAGTAGATGGGCCAGTCTGCTGGATATGGTAAGACCCAGGCCGGAGCCATCCTGTCTTTCCCTTCGCACAGCCTTATCCTGTACGAACGCTTCAAAGATCCTGGCCTTCTGGCCTGGAACAATTCCGGGACCAGTATCGATTACCTGAAATTCGAAATTATAACAATCATCGTTGTCGCGGTATCCTCTTACCTGCAAAGTCACTGACCCGGACTCGGTAAATTTTACAGCATTGCCTGCCAGGTTCAAGAGAATCTGGCGAAGCCTGTGCTCATCAGTAAGAATCCAGCGAGGTAGATCGCGCTGAAAATCGGATTTCCAGGTCAGGCCTTTTTGTTGAACTACATAGCTGAATACATCGCGAATTTCATCGCATAGTTCTCTCCAGTCGCAACTACCTGGATGGATCTGTAATTTACCGGCCTCAATACGGGAAAGATCCAGTATATCGTTTAGAAGATTTAATAGAGAGCGACCGTTCTTTCGAATGGAGGTCAGGTACTGCAGATGCTGCTCATCGCTGATTTCGTCGTATAGCAGGTCGGCGAAGCCCAGCGTTGCATTCAGAGGCGTTCGAATCTCATGACTCATATTTGCCAGAAATTCAGACTTTGCCTTGTTCGCAGCCTCGGCGGCCGCAGTCACTCTTCTGAGTTCAATGTATCGACTCCGCTGACGAAATACCCATAGATAGAGCATGGTGGAAATTAAAAGACAGATGGCACTGCCCACGGTCCATATAAACCACAGTCCCGGGGATTGCTGCTGCCAGCCTTCCCGCGGAATACTACCAATCTGCCAGGTGCCTTCCGGTAATCGCACATTTAATAGCACCGGATTGGAAACAAATACCTCGGGTTCGCCCCAGAACACTTCACCGCGAGAGCCCTGGCCATCGGTGCCGCGAATGGCCAGATACTCCCTCTGTTCTTCTCCCAGACCGGCTGCAGAAAGCAGGGATTGAGTATCGATCACCACGCTTACCAGGCCCCAGTATCTTCTAAGTTTTCCTTTTCCAATATAGACAGGAGTCCTTGCGATAAAGGCCCGACCACCCTGTACCAGATCCACCGGTCCGGCCACAGTGGTGGTTTCATTTCGCATCATCCGCTCCACCGCGGGCCATTGCTGCTTGTTGGTTCTATAGTCCAGTCCGATGGCCGCTTCATTTCCTTCCACAGGGTAGACGTAGCGAACAATATTGTCTGGGGCCAGACCCATGTTTCGAATATGTGCCTTGCTGCTTACCATCTCCTCGGCAATGGCTCTAAAATCAGCTTCTCTGATGTTGGGATTTACGGCCACGAAGGCAGTAAGCCCCCGGGTCAAGAACATGGTTTTATTTATTTCGGACTCCATGCGACCACGAAGCTCGCTGAGCTGGTCGGTCATTCTGGCGCGCAGTTCCTGCCTGTATCTACGATTCTCGAAATCTACTACAAGAACCAGCATGGAAAGGGTAAGAATTAACGGCAGCGTAAATGCTGCCAGGGGGGCCAGAGCGGATTCGCTCCAGTTTCGATGCCGTAACTTTCCTTCTAACTTGAACATGAAAAGAGCCGCAGCCCCTAATAATTCCTCCACTCGGTATAGTCGTCAATCAACTGCTGAAAAAGTGCGTCGGCCATATAATGTCCCCCTGGATAGGTTACGTGGGTATAGTCCGCCTGAATCAGTCCACGGCTGACCGCTTTTCGAAGCCCCTCCGGACCTCCCAGCAGTTGATAGCCATCGAAATAGGCCAGTCCCATCTCAAAAGCCACTCGTTTCTGTATCTCGCGCACTCTGGAATGAGCTTCATAGGGCTGGAAATAGCCATTCTGCTTGAGAAATCTATCCCAGGGCCCCAGAATCAGGATGGACGTATGAGGAAGAGCTGCCTGGATTCTTGCATACAGGGTTCTTAGCTGTCGCTCGTACAACTCTGCAGAGAATCCCTGGACAGAATAGTGTAAAGTCTGAGATTCATTGATGCCAAATTGAAAGATAACCAGGTCCGGAGCAAATTCCCTGTACCCGCAGGCAAACTGCTCTTCCGGTACTCCCAGAAGCCAGGCTTGATGCAGACCTCGCATCACCACGGCACTGAAGGAAATCCCCTGATCTGTTTCCACTGCCATGGCGTCGACATAGGGTCGCCCCTCAAAACTCATCTCAATTCGTCTGGAGGCCGGTATCCTGAATTCCACAGATCGACAGGAATTCTGGAACTCTACCTGCTGCGAAAGAGTCTCTAACTGCCCTTCCTCGGTTCTGTAACTTAGATTGGCCCTGGCTTCATTTACATCCCCGGCTCGCAGAATCAGCCTTACTCTCTTCCAGGATTCTCCTTCGGTACCAAACCGTGCATTCCTGGGGAACTGCGTTTCCGGGATAGCAGGTAACTCTGGCTTTCCCTTCTGATAGTTACGATATCTGGTAACATCGGACATGGGCGTTCTGGGGGTCGGCTCATGTATGGCTGTGGCGGATGGCCCGGAGGGCCGATGCGAAAAGCCAGTAAAGCCCAGATCCGGAAATGGTGGAACATCAAAGGATTCAAACGGGATCTTATGCTTCTCGAAGCCTCCTCTGGTTAGATTCTGATGATCCATCAAACGTGTGGGCGCCCAGTCCACGAATCTAAGAAGTCCACGGCCGCCATCGCCGAATCGTTCATGGAACCTTCGCTTGAGCCGTACGGTAAGACAATCCCCCCAGATTACAGAATCTCCGAAGAAAACCACTCGAAGGGCTCGCCTTTCATCTCCCTCACCGTAAGCATAGCCCTGCTTTTCCAGATCCTCCAGCTTCTCATAGAATTCTGTCAGGTTCCCACGCAAAAACAGATTGTTGCGCACCTCTTCGAAGGCTACGGGAGCAGGAGTATCCTTTCGGCCGGAGCAGGAAGTAAGACCTACGAAAAGAACCAGAAGCAGGGTTCGTCGAACCAGAGATGAATGCATGGTCTTTTATGAAGAATCCGCCGGACAGCTCAATCCGAAAAAGAACGGCATCTGTGAGCAAAGTCCCGGGCTACCTCGGCCAGGGCATCCTGCCTGGCGGTGGGCGGATAATAAAACGGCGTTAAAGGAGTCACCAGCCCGCTGAGGATGGTATGGCTCATCACCCTGTATCGGGTGAAAATCTCGGTTCTTGCATCGCTTCGCAGGCGAAACGTAACATGATACTCAAAGTACTCAACAAGCGGAAACAGACTGCTGGTTAGAACCGTAATAATTACATTGGGAAGTCGTCGCCAGAGAGGAGTGATATCCGTCTGTTCCAGGGTAATTTCCAGCACAAAGGAAGACTCCGGATTCGAGCGAATCCCATTTTCCTGCAGAGCATGCAGTACCTGCTTTTCATCTTCGGGAAAGTAGTTCCATCCCACAAAATCCAGGTGCACTGTACATCGGTCTCTTGATGTGTTCGCTGCGTCCTTCGGAGGAGGCGAAATACCTGCCGTTCTGGGTTCCTGATAGGCAAACCCAATACAGCTCAGGGAGCTCAATGTAAAAAGGATAAACAGGCAGGTAGATCCGGCGACATGGGACGCGACATGCAGTTGCAATCTCTGGGCTCTATTGCGAATCAAAGCCAATCCTTATTGGAGATCCTCGCCATCGGATCCCAGGGCATACACCGGATGCAAACAGGCATCCTCCAGAAAATAGGCTGTGGCCGCTTTCGCTTCTTCCTCAATGCTTCGAGAATCCACAAAAGGAACTGCCAGGATAGCCGGAAGGCCTACCAGGACATGATATCGATTCACGTAGGTATATTGCCGAAGCTTCCGTTGACCATCCCATACTTCAAAACTGATAATCCTCTCTCTGGGCTCATAGATAGGAATGATCCCAAAGCTCCAGCGAAAGGCAAGCTGACTCAGCCTTCTCTAGGTAAAAGCAAATGGATCCCCTTCCATAAAATCTGCATGGTGCTTGCCTGTGGGAAATCCCTGAATGACGATTCGAAGCCGCATGTTTCCATCCGCAATTGGCAGCAAGGTGGGTCTGGATTCTAACTCCTCCAGGATGGTGGCACGTGCATCTGGCCAGTCCGCCATGTGGAAATTTACGAATTCCGGCTCCATGGCAGGTAATTCGCATCCCTGCACTTCCGATCCTGGAAGCAGTGGTCTTGGCTCGGTGGCCTGGAACTGAACGCAGGCAGGAAAACCTATCAAAGCGACCAGAACTGCGAAAATCAATTTTCCCCTGTGTTTCATCATGCAAAAGCCCCCTGGATCTGCCCCGGGCGGTCTAATAGACTAACGATTCCAGGATTCGGTTGCCCTTTTTTTCTATAGAGTATGGGAAGTAGCGTAAGGGATGTGTAAAGGAATCGGTTTTGTGCAGGAATCAAAAGAGTAGATCAGTACTTTCTGAAGAAGCTCAAGATATTCAACAGGAAGGACTGGAGTCTGCCTTCTATCAGGGTTCGTCTGAAGCCGGTACGTACTGGATTTCGAACAGATCCAGGCTGGATTCATGGAAGTTGGTCACAGCCATATAGCGCCCATCATAGGAAACATCCAGGCCAGTGGGATAATCCCCAACCTTTTGCTTGAGCACCACCTTCCAGGTTTTGATGTCGATTACCGAAACCAGATCCAGTTCTCTCTGAGAAATAAACAGGAATCGACCGGAAGGATCGATGTCGATGGTATTGATCCCCCCACCCAGATACATCT
>JBHIXQ010000226.1:0-4983 GCA_041984705.1 Leptonemataceae bacterium
CCGTAATCATGAAAACCCGAAATGCAATACTTTTATCTCTACTTTTGATTCTTATCCATGGAGCCCCCGTTACAGGAAAACCTGTTCCTGTATCCACCGCTCCATCCCTGACCAATCCCCCCAGAGGCTTGAATGATTCCAGTCCGGAAGCCATTACTTTTCGCTTCTTACTGGAGAAGGGTGACGTTCTGACCGTTGACAAGATTCAAGATATTCTACTGGCCCGAAATGAATCCCGCGGGAGCCGCGAAGAAAGAAATAAGATTGTGCTGAAAGTTACTGAGCAATCCGAATCCGATAACCCGGCCGAAACCCTGGTAATGCTGGTTGGAGAATTTCATACCTACGCGCGAACTCCTGCAGGACAGGGGCCCTTCAAAAAGGAAACTACTTACGACAGCCAGTTCACCATATCCGAACTGGGTCAGTACGATGTACCCGATAAATTTATAATGCCCAACCTGAGAAGTCTACCCAGCTTTCCGGTGGATGCAGTTAAACAGGGTCAAACCTGGAAGGCGCCTGGTATGGAAACCATGGACTTGCAGGGTCATAAGATTAAGATCCCCATGACGGTTCGTTATCAATACATGGGTGAAGGATGGATTGTAGATAGAGACGGAAAAAAGCGAAAAGCTCAAAAGATCCAGTTCGCCTATGAATTTGTGCATCCGGTGAGCCGGCCCGGATTTCCATTACGTAGAATTAGCGGATTGTCCAGAGATGAATTATGGTTTGATGCCGAATCCGGAATGCCCATCTACGACGTTCAGTACATTCAGTATCGCTTTGAATCAATAGGACAGACTGTGGATGGCACATATAAAATCCACAGCTGGTATGATAAGTCCAGGACCGTTAGCGAAGAAGAAAAAGATCAGATGGCCGAAAACATTCGAAAAGATCTAAAAGATAACGCAGATGATGTAAATGTTCGAAAAACCGACGAAGGTATTGCCCTGGATCTGAGCGATATTCTATTCGAGTTCGATTCTGCGGAATTAACAGATCGAGCCAGAGCTACAATAGATGGAATAGCAAAAATCCTGAAGCGCTATCCAGAACGAGAGATTCGAATCTCCGGGCATACCGATTCCACAGGACCCGATGATTACAATCAGAAACTCTCGGAACAGAGAGCCAGGGCCGTCCTTCAGGAGCTTCAAAGAAATCATTCCTTTGATCCCACGAGAATGTCCTACAAAGGTTACGGAGAGGCAAAACCCATAGCTCCTAACAATACTCCAGAGGGCAGAGCGCGAAATCGCCGTGTAGAAATATTGATCGTAACCGAATGATCCTGTGCTGACCATCCGCCTGCATGGCTCATTGTTTTTGATTCACGGAACCTGTTCAAGGTTCCGGATTCAGGATTGAGGATGCAGTCCTCAAGCGTCTCCGTCATGCAGGAGAGCCACACATTGTTCGCATCTCAGGTTCGGAAGCACTGCAATCTTGCTTCTTCCAGAAAAGAAGGCAATGTCTTCGATCACCAGGTGCTTGGCCCTTGTGAAATCTTTGAAATCATGAATGGAAAAATACTGCAGGTTGGGACTTAAATACCAGGGATGAGGCATTCTGGCAGTGACCGGACTTCTTCCCCGGAGTAGAATCTGAAACCTGGCTCTCCAGTAGGCAAAGTTGTTGAATCCTACTATTACTCGCTTCCCTACGCGAAACGCTTCCTCCAGCACTTTCCAGGGGTCAATGAGCTCCTGAAAGGTTCCCAGAAGCAATACGTAGTCAAAGCTGTTCTTTCCGTACTGATCCAGTCCATCCAGGATATCACCTTGATGAACTACCAGACCTCGTTCAATGCATCGGGCAGCCAGGGTTCCATCCTTTTCTACACCTTCTGCTTCAACTTTGCGATGCTCTACCAGTCTCTGAAGGAAGGCTCCATCGCCGGTTCCCAGGTCCAGAACCCTGGATCCAGGAGGCACCCATCGGGCTACTGTGTCATACAGCGCCTGAATCATTTGTAGCCAGTGCTCCCTGATCTCTCATATTTCTGTACTCCACATTCAGGAAGTTACCGAGCACGCCAAACAATTCTACATTATGGATAAGAAAAGAATCATGACCATTGGGTGTTTCCAGATTCAGATAGGTAACGGTGACCCGGGATCGCTTCAATGCACGAACCAGCTCCCGGGACTGGGATGGAGGATAAAGCCAGTCCGATTCAAAACTCACCACCAGGAAGCGGGCTTCCACCGATGAAAAAATCTCTTCCGGATTATTGCCGCCCAGAAGATCGAACATATCCAGAGCTTTGGTAATGTACAGATAGGAATTGGGATCGAATCTTTTTACAAAGCTCTCTCCCTGATAGTGCAAGTAACTCTCTACGGAGAAGTACATGGGAAATAGATCCTCCCTGGAAGGAGGTCTCTGCTGCCGACGGCCAAACTTATCCTGCATGGAAAATTCGGACAGATACGTAACATGGGCCACCATTCGAGCAACAGCCAGGCCATGCTCTGGACGGCTTTCCCGGTTGTACTGGCCTTCCTGCCATTTAGGATCGTTTAGAATGGCCTGTCGCCCTACCTCGTTAAAGGCAATCTGCATGGCAGAATGGGCCATACATGTGGCCAGAGGAATGCAGGTTTGCACGCGGCCGGGATAATGGGTGGCCCAGATCAGGGCCTGCATACCGCCCATGGAGCCACCAATGACGGAGAATAATTTTTGAATACCCAGATGGTCGATTAGCTCCACCTGACCACGGACCATATCCTCGATGGTAATGGGCGGAAACTCCATTCCATAGGCCTTGCCTGTATCTGGATTGATGGAGGTGGGCCCGGTGCTTCCATTGCATCCTCCAATTACATTGGAACAGATTACAAAGAATTTGTTGGTATCGATGGTTTTTCCAGGACCTACATAGAGATCCCACCATCCAGGCCGGCCGGTTTCATGATGAGCGCCTGCTACATGTGCATTTCCAGACAGCGCATGACAGATGAGTATTGCATTGTCTTTTTCCGGGCTCAATTTACCCAGGGTAAGGTAATTGATTTCAATCTCTTTCAGACGATAGCCGGACCTGGTCTGAAAGCCAGAAAGCCGGGCGGTTCGGGTATGCACCTCGCCCAGGGGGGATACATACCCATCTGTGTTTCCGTCCTGTAAATCGCCTTCTATAGAATCGTCTCTTTTGTCCATAGATAAGTGAGCACCGACCGGAGCCGGTGCTTCTGTCCATAAAAGCCATTCAGGCTTCCATTGAGAGCGATTTTTTGTCCTCGCCCGGAAAAAGAGCCGGCTCTAGGCCTCCAGAGCCTGCTTCAGATCCGCTTCAATGTCCTCATAGGCCTCGATGCCCACAGAAAGCCTTACAAAATCCGGGCTTACACCGGTAGACTTTTGCTCTGCTTCTGTGAGCTGAGAGTGAGTGGTTGAGGCCGGATGAATGGCCAGACTCTTGGCATCGCCAATGTTGGCAAGATGGGAAAAAAGCTTCAGATTGTTAATGAATTTTTTGCCCGCTTCATGACCGCCTTCAATGCCAAAGCCCAGGATGGCTCCAAATTGACCACGATGCATATACTTCTTTGCATTTCCATGAGCCGGATGATCTTCCAGTCCTGGATAGTTCACCCATTTCACCTTTGGATGAGATTTCAGGAATTTGGCTACCTTCATAGCGTTGTCGCTATGTCTTTCCATGCGCAGATGTAGAGTTTCCAGTCCCTGTAGGAACTGCCAGGCATTGAACGGACTCATAGCCGCTCCGATGTCGCGCAACCATTGAACTCTTGCTTTGAGGATATAAGCAATGTTCACACCGCCGAAAGGCTCAAAATTTCCAAAGGTATCCCAGAAGTTCAGGCCGTGATAGGAAGGATCCGGCTCAGTCATGGTTTTATGACGTCCCTGGTTCCAGGCGAATTTACCTGAATCTACAATTACACCACCGATGGAAGTTCCATGACCTCCAATGAATTTTGTGGTGGAGTGGATGATGATATCAGCACCATGATCGAATGGTCGGCAAAGATATGGAGAAGCCGCGGTGTTGTCCACTACCAGAGGCAGTCCCTCTGCATGGGCTACTTTGGAAACTCCTTCAAAGTCCAGCACGTCCAGCGCTGGATTACCCAGGGTCTCTGCGAAGATCAACTTGGTCTTATCGTTAATCGCTTTTTTGAAATTCTCTGGATTGGATGCATCCACAAAATGCACCTTGATGCCCAGCTGAGGCAGGGTGTAATGAAACAGATTGTAGGTTCCACCATATAGACTGGCGCTGGAAATGATTTCATCTCCGCTTCCAGCAATGTTCAATATTGCCAGTGTTTCTGCAGCCTGTCCAGAAGAGGTGGCCAGGGCAGCAACTCCCCCTTCCAGCTGGGCGATGCGCTTTTCCAGCACATCGGTAGTAGGGTTCATGATTCGGGTGTAGATGTTTCCGAATTCCTTCAATCCAAACAAGTTGGCCGCGTGTTCGGTATCATTAAAAACGTAAGACGTGGTCTGGTAGATGGGCACTGCCCGCGAATTCGTAGTGGGATCTGGCTCCTGCCCCCCGTGTAATGCAACTGTATCCTGACTCCAACTCATGCTTTGCTCCTTTTATACCCCGGGATGGCTTCCCCCTCCCGGGAGTTCAACTCCGATAAAAATTCCAGGGACGGACCCATACTCTGGACCCGATCCACAGGATATCCTACCAAATTAATATGAATCGACATCCTGAGTATGGCCTTTCACCGGGTCAATCCTGAATCACAGACTCATTTTGGAGGATGTGAGTACGGCCTTTCACCGGGTCAATCCTGAATCACAGACTCATTTTGGAGGATGCAGGATTTTTTTAATGGCATTCAACCACGATTCTGCATCTGCAAAATTCAGGTGCCCGGGTTTGCTCTGAGCATCCCTCTGCTGTATAAGCTCGAAGCGCCAACCGGACAGATTCTGCCTTCCCTGGCCCAAATCCGGGGAAATATGCGATGATTGAGACGCCACTCT
>JBHIXQ010000227.1:0-4941 GCA_041984705.1 Leptonemataceae bacterium
GCTTCAGTGCATATTCGATGATGGGAACAAAATCCTGGTTAGAAATTTGTATGGGCAGGGTAATCCCTGGAAAGAAAGGCCGCTCGGCGATGGGCAGGATGGGCAATCGCTGTGGTAGGACTTCGGCGGCAGGTACAATGGAATGGGGAGCAAAATCTCCTATAACCTCGGCATCCACCGGTCCTGTGCTTTCACCAGAGTCATCAGAGTCCTGTGATCTGTCCGAGTCTCGGCTTTCGTCAGGCTCTTCGGAATTTTCCGCATCATTGGAGCCGCGAAAGGTATCAGAGTTACTCCCCAACCGGTCATCCGATGATATTGGCTGATCTGTGTCGCTACCCGCAGGCTCATCGAAAGAATTCCTTTCAGAGGAGCCGGGAATTTCTGTCCCAGATTCGGTACGGTTTCTATTTCCTGGATCGGAACCCCGGTGACTGGAATTGCTTCCCGCGCCCGATGTTGCTGCAGTATCGTCCGTAGATTGTTCCTCTCGATTATCTTCCTTTCGGTGATCTTCTGTCATCTCTAGTTACGAATCCTTTTGAGCCACGTCCTGTGCAAGAAACATCCATGACACTGGCCTCACTGCGGGGCTCTGCGGATGTGGGCACAGACTGCCATGGACTTAATACGGGATATTCCCAATATGCAAGCTAGATTTGATTGAATGACCGGAGCCGGGCCCCGGAATCGAGGCCATTGGGCAATGGGACCAAAGAATTCCCGGAAAAAGTCAGATATTTTGGATCAAGTCTCGGCAGCGGATAGTAGCTTTCTGTAGGGGGCCAACGCTACTTGCAGGCCATCCTTTCTGCCCAGTAGCTCTGCCAGGTGAGATACCACGCGGTCCACCAGAGCATCCGGACAACTGGCCCCGGCAGAAACCAGCACTCGAATAGGACCGGAAGCTCCATCAATGCGACTACGGGGAAACCAGTCCCGGGTTGTCACAACCTGGGAGGTATGAGCATTCAGATGCTGAATCTCCTGGAGACTTTTGATTTCCTTTTCATCCTTAACGTAATAGGTGGGAAGCTGTCTTTCGCAGAGTTCCACCAGATGCGATGTATTGGAAGAGTTATAACCTCCTACGATAATAGCTACATCGCCTCCCGATTCCAGAAGAGCATACAGAGCTTGTTGATTTTCCGACGTGGCATAGCAAAGCGTATCCCTGGTATCTGCGAAACGATCTCCCGGCTCATTGGTCTGGAAGTGTGAGGCCATAATTCCCTTCAGATACTCGCTGATTTCATGGGTTTCGGTGGCCAGCATGGTGGTCTGATTTACAACACCGATTCGTTGCAGATCTCGTTCTGGCTCAAAGCCGGGAGAGTAGCGCCCGTCGAAGTGTTCCAGTAATTCGTTAATGGGGCGTTTGCCAGAAATGAAATCTCCGAGCTGCCGTGCCTCTTCCATATCCTGGATCACCAGGCTGGGGGCCGATGATCTTGCATGGGAAAATGTGGCTCTGGTTTCTTCATGTCTGGCCCTTCCATGAATAATAATGGTATAGCCTTTTTGACCCAGCTGCTCGGAGCGATTCCAGACCTTTTCAACGAAAGGACAGGTGGTGTTATAGGTCTGGGTCTGAATCCCTCTGGATTCCAGATCCTTGAACATTTCTACAGTGGTTCCAAAGGCAGGGACAATTACGATATCGTCGGGCTTGAGCTGAGAAAATGGAATCAAAGAAGTTCCATCCGTTCGCATAAGGAATCGAATGCCCCGAGAAATCAGATCCTCATTCACGTGCGGATTATGGATCATTTCGCTTAATAGAAAAATGCGACGATCCGGATTCTCATCCAGCGCTCTATAGGCGATCTCAATGGCATTTTCCACTCCAAAACAGAAGCCAAAGTGACGTGCTATGCGAATTTCGATATCACCCAGATCCAGGCTGGAAGGACTCAAATCCTTTCTGTATCTATCCGATTCCTTGCGGGCCTTCTTGATGGTAGAAATGATTTCTGACCGGTAAAAGAGAGGTATGTCAAATTCTCGAGCCACGTTATCTCCTGATCCGACTATTTTCCCGGACGTGCGGGTCTTTCACAATAACAACGCCGGTGGCGGCCGGCTACCCGGGCTGATGTCATCTTCTAAATATTGATGGATTCGCCCAGACTCTGAGCCGCCGCTTCCATCACAGCCTCGGAAAGGGTAGGATGGGGGTGCATGGTGCGGGCGAAATTTTCCGTTACCAGTTCCGCTTCCATTCCCAGCTGCATTTCTGCTATCATTTCAGTGGCTCCCGGGCCTACAATGTGAACTCCCAGAATACGACCGTGCGTCTTGCCGGATAGTATCTTGCAGAATCCATCTGTATCCCCGGCTGCCCGGCCTCGTCCGGACGCGGTAAACGGAAACTGGCCCTTGGTGTATTCAATTCCCTGATCTTTTAACTGCTGTTCGGTTTTTCCTATGGAGGCCACCTCTGGATGACAGTAGGTGCAGGAAGGAATGATATCGTAATCTATGGGTTCGTAATGTATATCATCTTTGCCGGAGCGATTCAAATAAATGGCTTCAGCAGCGCGAATCGCTTCATGAGAGGCTACGTGGGCCAGAGCCGGTCCCGGAATACAGTCGCCAATGGCATAAATTCCAGGAACATTCGTGGCGTATCGTTCATCCACTTTGATGCGATCTTTTTCCATAGAAAGGTCCAGCCCCAGGTTTTCTGTATTGGCCTGGATGCCTATAGCAACAAGCACCGCGTCGAACTCCGCGGATTGGTCTTCGCCTTTTTTGTTCTTGTATTGAATCTGAATTCCTTTAGCAGTCTTTTCAACCTTGCTTTCTGAAATGGAAAGTTCGCAACGAACTCCGCGCTTATCGAAACTCTTCTTGAGAGCCTTCGATACCTCTTCGTCTTCGATGGGCAGCAGCTGCGGTAGCATTTCAAAGATTGTAACTTCGCTTCCCATGCTGCGATAGAAGTCTGCGAATTCCACTCCAATGGCCCCGGCCCCGATGACAGCCAGGCTGCCTGGCGCCTTTTCCAGACTCATGGCGCTTCGGTAATCAAGAACAACCTTTCCATCGAAATCCAGACCAGGCAAAGCTCGAGCTCTTGCACCTGTGGCGATGATGATGTCTGTGGCTTCGTATTCGGCTGCATTCTCCTTTCCATCTTCGCTGGAATGAATTTCCAGTTTTCCCGGTGATTTGAATCGGGCTTCGCCTTTAAGGACCGTGATGTTATTTTTCTTCATCAGATAATCCACACCCATGGACATCCGATTGGCTACTCTTCTGGACCGATCGATGACAGTTCCAAAATCGGCACCCGGTTCCTGTACAGATAAACCGAATTCCCGGGCTTTCTTGATTTTCTCCAGTAGATGTGCGCTTTCCAGCAATGCCTTGGTGGGAATACAGCCCCAGTTCAGACAGATTCCACCGAGAGCTTCCTTTTCTACCACCGCACTTTTTAAACCCAGCTGGCTGGCTCGAATGGCAGCCGAATAGCCGCCTGGTCCGCTACCTATAACTATTACATCAAATCGATTTTCCTTTTCAGCCATGGTCTATCCAGTCTGGAGGAAGGAAGCTCTCCGTAAAGCCAATCCCGGGTAGGCCTGACTGGGTTGTAGCGATGCTGCCGTGGTGCTGTTGGTCGGGCCGACGCTAATGGTTGGGCCGATGCTTCTGATCCCACCGATGCTAATGGCCGGACCGATGCTTTGGACCGAGGCCCAGGTCTACCATCCGGCTGTTCGAGAATCCCGGGAATTTTTTTCCGCGCCTGTCACAAATGGAACCGCTGGATCGTCATCCCTACATGGAACTAAAACACAATCATGTAATGGAAAAACCGCTGCTGGGCCCTACGGCCTTGAAAAACTGGAAAGTCAGGTTGGCGGCCTTTTTTTCGAAGAAAATGTTCGGACGAGTGCTCAGCCCTATTCCGATTCTCTATGCCAGAAATCCGGCCATCTTTTCCTTTGCCCTGAAAATTGAGAGTACCTTTGCGAGAAAACTGAAGCTTGGGAATCAGGAGAAAATAATGGTTCGGCTGCTGGTATCGATGGAAAACGGCTGTTCCTTCTGCGGGGATATGGCCCTGGCCCAGGCATTTCAGAAAAAACTAAGCCGGCAGAGGTTCGTCGCCCTCGTAAATGGAACGGAAGACTCAGCCGATTTTACGGATTCCGAAAAAACGTTGATTCGATTTGTGAAACGTCGGATGGAAGGTCATGTGTCTGCCAGTTTGATTGATGAGATGCGAAGCCATTATTCGGAGCGACAGATTGCGGATATTGGATGGTGCATTGCTGCAGAGACCTATTACAATACTCTGGCTTTAACTTTCAGCATCGAATCAGATGGACTTGTGGCCAGTTCTGCGTCCGGTACTTCCCGTATGCGGGCGGCCAGTTAAACGGGTAGAGATTTGCAAAAGTTAGAATTAAATCATCTGGCGGTGTTCCAGGAGCATCGCCAGATGCTCTTTTCTGTGGCCTATCGCATGATGGGATCTTACGAAGATGCACAGGATCTTCTGCAGGAAGCCTATATAAAGTTTTCCGGAGAAGATCTATCCAACATTCGCAATCCGGCAGGCTATCTGGTCACCATGGTTACCAGGCAGGCCATAGATGCGAAACGGGCGGCTTACGAAAAGAAAAGAGTCTATCCCGGCCCCTGGCTTCCGGAACCGATTCTAGATGGATTTGAAGAAAGCATGGTGCTTTCTGAAACGGCAGGCGCGGCCTTCTTGTTTCTTCTGGAAAGTCTGTCTCCTCTCGAGCGAGCAGTGATTGTTCTGCGAGATGTCTTCGATTACGAATATCTAGAGATCGCAGAAATCGTAAAGAAAAGGTCAGATCACTGCAGAAAGATTGCCGAGCGTGCCAGAAAGAGGATCCGTCAGGCCAGACAGAAGGATAACAATCCTGCGGCGATGGAGCCGGGGAAAAAATATTCAAAGTC